>CAYNGF010000003.1:0-81466 GCA_964396515.1 uncultured Paludibacter sp. | reverse complement strand
CTTCGTATGGTTTTATTGATGAAAGTGGAAAAATTATCCGCCAGACTTTCCATGTTAGCAAAGAACCTGTAACATATCGCATGGCATTACAGCGCACTGAAATAAGTTGCCTTACTGCCATGTACGATGTGGAGAAGGTTGGGAAAATGTATATGCCCGATATTCGCCGCAAGCAGGATTACGCGCTTTGGCTAAATATCCTTAAAAAAGGTTTTAAGGCCATACCTTTAGATCTTGAACTTGCCTGGTACAGGCAGCGCAGAGGTTCAGCCACCAGCAATAAATTTTCGCTTATTCACAAACACTATTTATTCCTGCGCAAAGTAATGGGTTTGAAAAAAATTTATGCATGTAAATATACTGTTCTTTGGATTAAGAATGGACTAAGGAAGTATTATTTATGATATTTCTTTGTTATAAATAATATAAGCCCGAAGTACTTGTCTACATGGGCGAAAAAGCAAAAATTTTAGCTGCTGAGCAATTCGATAAAAATATACTTGCCGATAAAATGCTGAAAGCGATAGCGGATAGTTTATAGTTAGTAGTTGAGATAAGACTTCAAAACGTCGTCAGACTTTTGAACGTTGCTTTTTAATTTTTAAACTTCAAAACATCGTCAGACTTTTGAACGGTTCTTCGATAAAAATTTAAACCAAACATTTTTTTCTCTCATGCTTCGACGAAGAAAAGAATTTTTAAAAATTTTGTCGAAGAAAACATTTCTTTTAAGTCGCACAGCTACGACCGATTCCCTGAGCGTTGGGTTTTAATCCCATACGAAAATAAAAGCAACGATTCCCGAACAATTTTCTTATTCCAACCCCATGCGAAAATGCATTTAAAAAGTTTCACCATCCAATGCCATAGTCTTCGCCATGATTGCTTGATCCGCCCCAGAACGAACCGTATTTCCAATCGAAAAGGATAGCATTTACAGGGCCGCTCGTTCGCTCCTTGAATTGCAATTTATAGCCTTTTTTACGAAGTTCCTGCCGTACCCATTCAGGAATTTGTGTGTTTAATACTAACGAACCCGGTTGTTTGAGATGTTCACCAAAGCTTGAAAACATTTGATGCGAAATAAATCCTGCAGATTCGGCAGCTTCCTGTACGGTCATGTTAAATTCTACGATATTTAAAAAGAACTGAAGCAGTAGTTGATCCTGTTCGTCGCCACCCTGTTTGGCAAAAGCAAGGAAAGGCTTTCCATCGCGCAATGCCAATGTTGGAGTAAGGGTAACTCTGGGTCGTTTGCCGGGTTCCACTACGTTGAAGGGGTTTTCCGAAGGGTCAAGCACAAAACTCTGCATACGCTGGCTCATACCAATGCCTGTATTACCTGCAATACATGCCGGAATCCAACCCCCGCTTGGTGTCATGGATACCACCCAACCCGAAGTGTCTGCTGCAATTACGGAGGTGGTTCCTGCAATAAAATCGCGGTAATACTGCTCGTCGAATTGCTGATGTGCTATGGGTTTGCTTTTGATGGTAAGATATTTAAGCCATGGATTTGTTTTTCCCTCGAAAGGATAGGGATCGCCGGGCGAAGCGAAAACATCATTTATTTCCTGTTTGATCAGCAAGCTTCTTTCGCGTGCATAATCTTTGGAGAGTAATCCCTGAATTGGCTCTGTAGGTTGAAAATCCGGATCACCATAATAGAAATCGCGGTCGGCGTAGCTCAGATTCATTGCCTGATAAAGAGTATGGATATATTGCGCTGAGTTGTAGCCCATCGATTTTATATCAAAGTTTTCAAGCATGTTGAGTGTTTGCAGCATAACCGGACCTTGTGTCCATTCCCGTAATTTATACACATCGACACCCCTGTAATTCGTACTGAGAGGTTCTTCGATTTTTACTTTCCAGTTGGCAAGATCGGTGGTGGTAATTAATCCGCCCTGCTCACGGCAAGCTCTCGAAAATTCAGTGGCAATATCACCTTTGTAAAAACGGTTATATGCAGCATAGATAGCTTCTTTGCGTTTTTTTCCTGCCTTTAATGCAGTTTGCTCAGCTTCAACCATTTTTTTTAGGGTTTGTTCCAAATCCTTTTGTACAAATATCTCTCCGGGCCACGGAGCTTCCCTTTCTTCTCCTTTATGAGTCAGAAAAACTTTTGCAGAATAAGGCCATTGTTTTATTTGCTCTTTCTCTCTTTCGATGGAGTTGGCAGTCTGTGCTTCAATAGGGTAACCTTCGGCCATTTCTATTGCAGGTGCTAAAACTTCTTTCAGACTTTTAGTGCCATATTCAGCCAGAATCACTAATAAACCACCGGGAGTTCCGGGTGTTACAGCAGCCAACGGACCGTATTGCGGCGGATATTTCATTCCCTTGTTTTTGAAAAAATCGGTAGTTGCACCAGTGGGAGCTACCCCAAGCGCATTGATGGCGATTACTTTCCGGAGTTTAGGATGATATATCAAAGCCTGTGTTTCGCCTCCCCAACCAAGTACATCCCACATGGTGCAGGTGGCAGCAAGCATAGCACATGAGGCATCAATGGCATTTCCACCCTGAATAAAAAGTTTTGCGCCGGCAGTAGCTGCCAACGGCTTGCCGGTTATTGCCATCCAATGCCGAGCATGCAAAGGAGGTTTTTGTGTAGTTACCGGAAATGAGTTAAACGATTGCGCTTGTGCCGATAAAAATAAAATCAACTGTAAAAATTGTTATATTTCTGTTCATGGTAGTGATTTTTAGAACCTTAAAAATATGTTTGTTCCGTTTAATTTCCAAAGATAGAAAGAAATTATGAAGTTGATTCCTAAATATCTACTGAAAAACAGCACAAAAAAGTTTTCAATCCAAATTAAGTCGCATAGCGACGACCGATTCCTTGAGCGTGAGGTTTGAACCCCATGCGATAATTTCAGCAGCTCAAAGCACATTAAAAGAAGGTTTTAGATAGGTTTATCGATGTCGATTTTTAAAATTCAATCAAAACTTTGACTCACTAACTCTGAAGCTATTTCGGAAAGCGGCACTAACACAAATTCTCTTTCAGCTATGTGAGGATGTGGAATGGTAAGTTCAGGTGTGTTAAGTGTTAAATCATCGTAAAATAAAATGTCGATATCGATAATACGATCAGTGTATGCCTTCCGGGTTTTTTGTTTGCGACCCAATTGTCTTTCAATCTTTTGGGTTTCGTCCAACAATGCAAAAGGAGAAAGTTTCGTGTGCATTGAAACTGCTGCATTCAGAAAACTATTTTCAGAGATAAATCCCTGTGGTTCGGATGTATAAAAAGATGATACCGCAATAATATCACCAATCTTTTGGGATAGTAAATCCAACGCTTTTTTCAGATTTTCTTCCTTATTACCCAAATTTGAGCCAAGCCCTAAATAAATTTTGTGTATTGATTCGGATGCTGCAATTATTTCCATCGAATATTTTTCGATTTATTCCCCATGCGCCCGAAAGTGAGCAAAAAGAGATTGATGACGGGCAAAATAATGTCAAAAATAAGAATGCTGAAGTGATAGCGTCGTTCGTTAAAATGTTTAGCTGAACGGTTGATTATAAGAAGCTGCACCCCAAATCTTAAAAGATAAAAAAACAAAGTTGCCGCAATGGTAACTAAATTGCCGAAAAAAGGTGTTAATAAAAGCGTAAAATAAAATAAACCGCGTGAGGCAGGTTCAAGACTTAGTCGGAATTTACTGATTGGAGTATAAAATGTGGAAACCGACAAATGTCGTTCTTTCTGAAAATACCATGCTCTGAAAGAATTTTTCGGTTCAGACCATGTAATGCTATCAGGAGAAATTTCGATTCGGGTATTATTCTTTCGTGCTGCTTTGTTTACCATCAGGTCGTCGTCGCCTGAACGCAAGTGCAAATTCGAAGCGTAACCCTTGTGTTTGAAGAACGTTTCTTTTCTGTAAGCCAGATTACGTCCTACGCCCATGTATGGTTTCCCGTTAAAGGCAAATCCGAGATATTGGAGAGCAATGAAAAAAGTATCGTAGGTTATTAATTTGTTAATAAATCCTTTCTTGTGAAAATATGCACCGTAACCAAGTACAAACTCAACGCCGGGTGTAAAATTCCGCGCCATTCGGGCAATCCAGAATTTATCTTCGGGCATACAATCGGCATCGGTAAAAAGCAAAATATCGTGCAGGGCAGCTTTAACTCCAAGTGTAAGCGCAAGCTTTTTGGTACTTAAGTTTGTGACTCCTGCAGGAACGAAAGTAGTGCGTAAATGCGGATATTCTAATTTCATATCCCGCAAAATAATATCAGTTTCATCGGTGGAACCATCGTTAACCACTATTACTTCGTAATCGGGATATTCCTGCGACAAGATAAACGGAAGAAATTTTTTCAGATTTTCGGCTTCATCGCGGGCACAAATAATTACCGAAACGGGTTCAGGTTTATTTTCAAAACTGATTTTGTTTTTTCGAATTTTACGGTTCAAACGCAAAGTGCCGCCCAGATAGCGGACGTAAAAATATAGCTGATATAAAAAAGCAAGCAGGAATAAACCGAAAATGACCAATTCGGCAACAGTGAAGGTAAATCCGTAAAATATCATCATATAAATCAGTACTTTAAAATCGTATTGCAGATTTCTGAAACCCGGCTGCAAAGGTAATAATATTTTTGATGATATTTTAAACCAACAGGCATCATTCCATCAAGTGCGTAAATCCGTAGTTTATGCCATCGAAAAGGCCTTTGTCGGTAAGTTTTAGCTCAGGAATTACCAGCAGCGACATAAACGCGACAGTCATAAACGGCGCATTTAACCCTGAACCAAACGCTTTAGCTTTGGCATCGACCAATTCGTAATTTTTTGCAACCGAAAATCCATCGTCAGGCGTCATTAATCCTCCTACCGGCAACGGCAGCAGATAAGATTCATTTTCGCAGCAAACTAAAATACCGCCTTTGCTGTCGATAATTTGGTTGATTGCCGAAACAATTTCTTCATCGGAAGTACCCACAGCCACTATGTTATGACTATCGTGCGAAACGGTGGAAGCAAGTGCGCCTTTTTTCAATCCGATATTTTTGATGAACCCAACGGATGGCTTGGAGTTTTCGTAGCGATTATAAACCACGAGTTTCAGAATATCATTTTCAGTATCGGAAACCACATTTCCGTTTTGAACTTTGGGTTCGAAAGTGCCGGCATGTGTAAAAAGCTGTCCATCGCTTACCACAATTACTTTTAACCTTTCGCCTCGCAGTTTTACATGAATATCTTCAACCTGCAGTTTCGAAGCATTAAACTGATTAATCAGATCAGTTTGAGGTTGATAACAAAGTAATGATGTCCCATTTTCAGCAATTAGTTCCCCTTTTATGTACGTTTTCAGGATATTTAGATCAGATAAATTATCTACAATGACAAAATCGGCATCATCACCCGGTTGTAATAATCCTACATTTAAACGATAATGTTTCACGGGATTGTAACTTGCAGCACGAAGCACATCAAGAATATCGTAACCATCTGATATGGCTCGCCTAACTAACTGGTTAATATGTCCATTACGAATCAAATCGTCGGGATGTTTGTCGTCGGAGCAAAACATTATTTTATCGGGAAATTTTTCAATAAGTGGTATGAGTGCGTCGAAATTTTTCGCAGCGCTTCCTTCGCGAATTAAAATATTCATACCGAGTTCAATTTTCTCAAGCGCTTCATCGGGTGTCATACATTCATGATCGGTGCTGATGCCTGCGCCGGCATACTTTATCAAGTCCACTCCCGATAAATTGGGAGCATGTCCGTCGATTGGTTTACCTGCAACTACTGCGAATTGTAACTTTCTTCTTACTTCTTCATTTCCCTGCACTACTCCTTCATAGTCCATCATTTCGGCAAGAAAATAAATATCGTTTCTTTGTAGCAACTCGGCAATATCTTTTGAATTAATTATAGCTCCTGAAGTATCAATATTGGTTGCAGGCACACACGAAGGCGCTCCGAAAAAGAACTTCATGGGGGACTTTCGTCCGTTTTCAATCATAAAATCGACACCGGCAATGCCGCAAACATTGGCTATTTCGTGCGGGTCGCACACACAAGCCACCGTTCCATGTACCGATGCGTGGCGAGCAAATTCCGTTGGCAGTAACATGGAACTTTCAATATGGATATGCGCATCCACAAAACCGGGAATGATAAACGCTGAATTTTTCACCGGTAATTCTTTTATCGATAATATCTTTCCGCTTTCAACAGTAAGTTCGCCGCTAAAAATGCGGCGTGAAACTACATCTACAATATTTCCCTGAATGATTTTTTTCATACTATTCGAATTTCAGATAGGGTTCAATTTTCTTTAACTGTTCTGATGTAAACTCTTCAAGATGATTAAGTTCGGCAATGTTTCTTAACTTCCCCTTCCTTCGTCTCAATTCATAAATAGCTTTAGCCTGATAAAAATTTAGATAAGGATGCGAGCGTAAACGTTCAGCACTCACTTTATTCACATCAATTTTTGTTATCAAATCAGTATTTAGCGTTAAATTCGGACTTATTTTTTCAAAATTTTCAGGGGTCATTCCATATACTTCAAGTACTTGATTTTTATCGTAATATCCACCCAGCAATGTCCTGTATTTTACAATTCCGTTGGCATATTTGCGACCAATGCCTTTCACACGCATAAGTTCGGCAGTATCGGCAGAATTTATGTCAACGAAAATTATTTCCTGTGTTTCTGATTTTTTTACAACATGTTTTGCTGTATCAACATGTACAGCTTTCGTTTTTTCTGCATCTGTCAGAATGTAGGGTTTCAGTTCGGTAAATTTTTCGGGAGCTAATCCCCATACGCGTGCAAAATCATCGGGCGATATAAATTTTCCACCTTTTCTTCTGTAACGCAATATATTTTTTATCACGTATGATGTAATGCCAAGTTTTGAAAAAGTAACCGAATCGGCAGTATTCGGATTAAAGGTAAAAAGTGAATAATGTGTATCTTCTTTTAAATGGGGTTTTTCAGCAAAGTTTTTATAATATTCTTCGGTTTGTTTCAGTTTTCTTATACTGTCAGCAGATTTCAGATTGCGCATAAAATCTTCGGTTTGAGCCAAAAAATTTTCAGCATCTTCATCCTTTTCTTTTTCAGGTATCAAATTCAGCAAATAACTTCCCGCTATACTCAAAGCAATCATCGCCAGTAAAATAATTATTGCAGCACGCTGCCCTTTTGAGAAATAGAAGAAATCTTTCAGCATTTTGATTAGATTAAAGAACGACGATAGTTACAAGTTACAAGTTAAGAGTTACGAGTTGTGTATGAAAAATAATGAAATGAAAAAAATGATCGCAGAACCTTTTACTCTAAAACTCTACAAACTTTATGAAAACTATGAACTTAATAAACTTAAAAAAACTCTATAAACTCTATGAACTTGATAAACTCTATAAACTCCAACAAACTTTTCAAGGTCACACTTCATAATCCACTGCAGCACGCGCTGTACGAACTGCAACTATGTAAGCTCCTACTCTTTTGTGTTCAGGATGCTGAATATACGCATTTAAATCGTCCATCGAGTCGAATTCGGAATAAAGTGAAATGTCATAATTCGCGGCATCTGCCTCGGGAGAATTAATTCCAACTTCAATTTTTTTTATCTGAGGAATCAGATTTTTTAAATTCTCAAGTTCTTGCTTAATTATCAAAGCATTTTCTGCTTTTGTCTTGCCCGCGGCCTGATCGGCAAGTTTAAAGAAAACAATGTGTTTAATCATACTTATTTATCAAATTAAAATATTTACTTGCAAACAACTTTATAACTTTTATTGTTGATTCTGAGAAAATAAATCCCCGGTTTGGCAGGAATAAAAAAACGACCTTGCACCAGATTTCCGCTCCAGAAAACTTCGCCAGTCAATGCAAACAGTTTAACATTGCTCGTTGGTCTGGTAAGGCTCAACAAAATTCCTTCGGCATTTGCATTGTATGAAATTCCTTCGGCAAGCACTATGGGTTGTGTTTGTGATATTTCATTGATCTGGCGGCTCCAGTCAGTTTCGGTTTTTTCGGATGTAGAGCGCACATCAATTAAGTTTCTGTTTTGAGCAGTCATCAGCAAAACAAAAATCAAAAAAGATAATAGCGTTATGTAGCGTTTCTTCATCAAAATAAATCAAAAAAAATAGTTTATTCTACTGAGTTATCGGTACGCATTCGTTTAGGGTAATCAATCGTAAAATGAAGACCTCGACTTTCCTTGCGGCGCAAAGCATGTTTTATTATCAGATATGCCACACTGATTACATTACGCAACTCACAAATTTCGCGTGAAACCACGGAACGCTCAAATAAATCTTCCGTTTCCCTGTAAATGAGCTCTAAACGTGCCATTGCCCTTTTCAACCGTAAATTTGAACGTACAATACCTACGTAAGAATTCATAATTTGTTCCACTTCGCGAAAACTTTGTGTAATCAACACCATTTCCTCAGGCAAGCGTGTACCTTCATCGTTCCATGCAGGAATAAATTCATTGTGTTTAATCGTATCAATTTCATTGATAGCATCTTTCACGGCAGCATCAGCGTAAACAATGGCTTCAATTAATGAATTCGATGCTAAACGGTTTGCTCCGTGTAATCCGGTACAGGAACATTCGCCGGCGGCATACAATCTTTTAATCGATGTTCGGGCATTCAAGTCCACCGCAATTCCACCACACAAATAATGTTGAACCGGCGACACCGGTATCATATCTTTGGTGATATCGATACCACATTCCAGACACTTTTTATAAATATTCGGGAAATGTGCTTTGGTTTCTTCAGGGTTTTTATGGGTAACGTCAAGATAAACAAAATCATGCCCCTGCAATTTCATTTCGTTATCGATAGCACGCGCTACGATATCGCGAGGAGCCAGCGAGCCTCTTTCATCGTATTTTTGCATAAACTCACGTCCATCGCGGCAGCGGAGTATTGCTCCATATCCACGTATGGCTTCCGTGATCAGATAAGTTGGTCGTTTGCCGGGTTCATATAAACCTGTTGGATGAAACTGCACAAACTCCATATCCTTAATTACCCCACGGGCGCGATGTACCATGGCAATTCCATCGCCGGTAGCAATAGTTGGATTGGTGGTAGTGGCATAAACACTGCCTATTCCGCCCGTTGCAAGCAATGTTACTTTTGCAAGAAAAGTATGGATATGATTACTTTGCTGATTTAAAACATAAGCGCCGTAACACTCCACATTGGGTGTATGCTGCGTTACAACTTCGCCTAAGTGATGCTGGGTGAGTATTTCTATAGCAAAAAAATTCTCAAAAACTTCTATATTGGGAGTATTTCGCACTTTTTGAACCAGACTCTGCTGAATCTCAAAACCGGTATTGTCTTTATGATGTAAAATCCGGAATTCTGAATGCCCCCCTTCGCGGTGAAGATCAAATTTTCCATCTTCGGTTCTGTCAAAATCAACTCCCCAACTCAGCAATTCTTTTATCTGGCCAGGAGCTTCTTTTATAACTTTTTCAACAGCTGCTAAATCGCAATGTCCATCGCCGGCAATAAGCGTATCCTGAATATGTTTCTCAAAATTATCAGGCTCATAAGTTACCGCAGCTATTCCACCCTGAGCATACGTTGTGTTCGTTTCATCGAGGGTAGTTTTACTCAACAAAGCCACTTTGCCGTATTTCGATGCTTTTAATGCAAAACTAATACCTGCAATTCCGCTTCCAATTACCAAAAAATCAAATCTGCGTGTCATTTTTTTTATTTCGGGTTTCGGGTTTCGGGTTTCGGGTTTCAGAATTTAGAGTTTCATGGCTTCGGGTTTCAAAGTTTAATTCATTTTTTTCTTTTCAACGTTTATTAGGCAATAAAACATATCTTTTAAACTCTGAAACTTTAAACCCTGAAACATCTAAACTTCTCTTCTCTATTATATCTTTTTAAAATACACCCTTCTTCTTTTGTGGTTAATGTGCTCAAAGCTGCTCCATTGCGAAGATACTTTAATATTTGATTCAAGTTCCGGATTTGATTCAGCAAATTTATAGCCATGTTTTGCTGCTCCCAGCATTATATCTACAAATACAAGCGATATTGCTCCTTTGTTCTGATAATCGGGGTGTGACGCAACTAAATACAAATCAATTACATCGTTTTTCTTAAATGCGCGGAGCATATAATACCATCCGAGTGGGAATAGTTTTCCTTTAGCTTTTTGGAGCGCTTTTGTAAAACTTGGCATGGCAATTCCAAGCGCTACTACATTATCATTTTTATCCACTACTAACGAAATGATATCGAGCTGTACAAAACTGAAGTACAACTTGATATAAAATGCAATTTGCTTATCATTCAATTTGGTGAATCCGAACAGATCTTTATAACATAGATTGAGCAAATCGAAAATTTTTGTTCCGTAATTGTTTACAATTTCTTTGCGAGATTTTGCTTTTACCGATTTCAATTCAAATTTCTGACGAACGATCTCGGCTATTCTGAAAAATTTTTCGGGAAAAACTTCCGGAACAGTTATGAGATATTCCTTCCAATCAGCTTCCTTTTCAAATCCGTATTTCTCAAAATGTGCAGGATAATAAGGGTAATTATAAATGGTAGCAAGGGTACTTTTTTGGTTGAAACCTTCGATGAGCAAGCCTTCTTTATCAAAATCGGTAAAACCCAGCGGTCCCTGCAAACCATTCATGCCTTTGGTACGCGCCCAGTTTGTAGCTGTATCAAACAAAGCTTTCGAAACATCGTAATCATCGATAAAGTCAATCCACCCAAACCGGGCATATTTATGATTCCACGTTTCGTTTGCAACGGGGTTAATAATACATGCTATTCGTCCTACAATTTTATCGTTTTTATATGCCAAAAAGTATGCTGCTTCGCAAAAGTCGAGTGCAGGATTTTTTCCTTTTGTGAGATTTAGCTTATCATCCATAATTAGTGGCGGGGCCGCAAATTCGGAGTTTTCGTACAACTTAATTCCAAACTTTATGAACTTATTCAAATCTCCACTTGTTTTTACTTCCCTGATTTCTACTGCCATAATTCTTTTTTATATCAGTTTTTTGTTTTTAATTGTTTTGTAAAATAACAGAAAAAAAAATTACTTTCAAAATTTAGCATTAAAAATCTCACTATTAGTTTAATAATCAGATTGATTTAAATTATTATAATTTCGTTTCTTCCATAAAAAAATTCCATACATACCTAGCGCTGTAATTAGTCCGGCTATGACTGAGAAATGAAGCGGCAATTTAAAACCTTCAGGTGCAAACAGTATATAACTTACTGTAACTACTGTCATAAATAGCGCAGGTACAAGTGAAATGTAATGAAACTTATTTTTTCTGGCAAGATAAACAGTGATAGCCCAAAGTGTAAAGACGGATAAAGTTTGGTTACACCAGGCAAAATAACGCCAAAGTACATCGAAATTCATTTGTAAAATAATAAAGGTAACAACAAAGATGGGTATGGAAATTATCAACCTGTTTTTGATAGGTTTCTGATTAAATTTAAGGAAATCGGCAGCTATCAGACGAGCTGAACGTAAAGCTGTATCACCTGAAGTTAAAGGTGCTGCTATCACTCCCAACAATGCTAAAACGCCCCCAAAACTTCCGAGCCATGTTTTGGCAACTTTATCGACAATTACAGCTGGTTTATTTACATTTGCCGGCAATTCAGCTACAAATGCCTGCAAGCCCTCTATTGAACCAAAAAAAGAGGATGCTGCAGCAGCCCAAATTAATGCTACAATTCCTTCAGCCACCATACTCCCGTAAAACACCCTTCGACCCACTTTCTCGTTCTGAATGCACCTTGCCATCATTGGTGATTGGGTAGCGTGAAATCCTGAAATTGCTCCACATGCAATGGAAATAAACATCATAGGAAAAATGGGCAGGTTTTTAGGATGCATATTTGCAAAGCCTGCCGTAAATTCAGGAATTGGTGCTTTATTAACAAACAACGAAACTAAAATACCCACAGCCATAAACAACAACGCAAACCCGAAAAAGGGATAAATTTTCCCAATGATTTTATCAATCGGCAAAAGGGTTGCTAACATATAATAAATGAAAATTATTACCGTCCATGCGACCATACTGATTGTTCCGGGTGTCATCCCCGCCAATAATCCTGCAGGACCTGATACAAAAACTGCTCCGACAAGCACCATCAATAGGAGTGAAAATACCCGCATAAATTGTTTAATTCCCGTTCCCAGTTCATTTCCCACTATTTCAGGCAAACTTGCACCATTACGGCGAAGCGAAATCATTCCTGAAAAATAATCGTGCACTCCGCCGGCAAAAATAGTCCCTAAAACTATCCAGAGAAATGCAGCCGGTCCAAACATTATTCCCATGATAGCACCGAAAATGGGACCTAAGCCTGCAATATTCAGAAACTGAATGAGAAATGCACGCCACCATGGCAAAGGCACATAATCCACTCCATCGGGGTTTGCAATGGCAGGTGTTGATTTTTGTTTGTCTATTCCAAATATCTTTTCAGATATGCCTCCATAAATAGCATAACCTATAACTAAGAAAATTATTGATATTATAAAACTGAGCATAATTTTAATTTTAAAAACATTGAACTTATTTATTTGTATTCATCAGTTTTTTTATAATTGCTTATATCTTCATAATTTGGTAAAAAAACAGAATTATTTTTCCTTTAAAATACATACAAAATATTAACGAACAAAAGTTGAGAGTTACTCCCAAACTCCACCTTTAGATTTTATCCTACTTGGCGGAGAGCTGAGGGCTACCTATTTCTTTCCAATAAAACAACATTTTCAATATGATGCGTATGCGGAAACATATCTACAGGCTGAAACTTAGTAACGCTATAATTTATCGAAAGCAAGTTAATGTCGCGTGCTTGCGTGGCAGGATTACAACTTACGTACACAATTTTTTTAGGATTGGCTTTCAGAATGGCATCAATCACATCACTGTGCATTCCGGTGCGTGGCGGATCGGTAATAATTATATCAGGTTTGCCATGTTCAGTAAAAAACGCTTCCGTAAAAATATCCTTCATATCGCCGGCGAAAAATTTGGTATTTGTGATGCCGTTTAATTCAGCATTAACTTTGGCATCTTCAATGGCTTCGGGCACATATTCAATACCGATAACTTCTTTACATTTGCCGGCGACAAACAAAGCGATAGTGCCGGTGCCTGTATATAAATCGTAAACGGTTTCAACTCCAGTCAATCCAGCAAAATTGCGGGCAACTTTATATAGTTCATAAGCCTGTTCAGTATTTGTCTGAAAAAACGATTTCGGTCCGATTTTGAATTTTAGGCCTTCCATTTCTTCATAAATGCAATCAGCCCCTTTATAGACAAATACTTCCCTGTCGGTTATGGTATCGTTGGCTTTTGTATTGAAAACATATAATAGCGATGTGATTTGTGGAAATTTCTCTTCAATATGTTTTAACAGTGCGTTTCTAACTTTTTCATCATCATAAAAAAACACAACTATCAGCATTAATTCTCCTGTGGATGTGGTACGCACCATCATCGTGCGCAAAAAACCTTCCTGCGCACGCAAATCAAAGAACGTAAGGTTGTGTTCAATGGCATATCTTTTAATTTCGTTGCGAATTTGATTCGACACATCGTCCATCAACCAGCATTTATTTATATCAAGCACTTTGTCGAATTGTCCGGGAATATGAAAACCAACTGCATTCATGGTATCAAATTCTTTTCCATCTTTCATTTCTTCGTAAGTACGCCAACGTTTGTTCGAGAATGTAAATTCAAGCTTATTTCGATAAAATTCAGTTTTTGCTCCTCCAATAATTGGCGACACTTCAGGCAATTCAATTTTTCCGATACGTGTGAGATTATCGATTGTTTGTTGTTGTTTGTATTGCAATTGAATTTTATAAGGTAACATTTGCCACTTACATCCGCCACAAACACCAAAATGCTCGCATACCGGTTCTATTCTGTCATCGGAATATTTGTGAAAAAACACGGCTCGTGCTTCCATAAAATGGCTTTTCTTTTTTGTAACCTGTAAGTCAACCACATCGCCCGGAACAACATGTGGTACAAATACAACAATGTCGTTAACCTTTGCTATTGCTTTTCCTTCGGCAGCTAAGCCGGTGATAGTTATATTCTGAAGTAACGGAAGTGGTTTCTTGTTTCTTGCCATATTAATTTGTATCTCTTTTTTTAATTCCAAAATTTTTGTCGATTTTTAAAAACGGGATAACTGCAAGTGTAGGAATTGTACAACCGACTATTATTAAGAAAAAGTTTTGATATCCTACAGTTTCCTGTAACCATCCTGCAATCATACCCGGCAGCATCATACCCAAAGCCATAAATCCTGTACAAAAGGCATAATGTGCCGTTTTATGTTCGCCATCGGCAAAATAAATCATATAAAGCAAGTATGCTGCAAATCCGAAACCATATCCAAACTGCTCTACAGCAACGCATGCATTTATAATCCATAAATTTTCAGGTTGATAAGCCGAAAGAAGCACATAGACAATATTAGGTAAGGTGATACTTAGTGCCATAGGAAATATCCAGAATTTCAAACCTTTGCGCGATGCTGCAATTCCTCCTAATATTCCGCCAAGCGTCAACGCAATTACGCCAACAGTTCCATAAACCACCCCAACTTGTTCAGTGGTCAATCCCAGACCTCCGGTTTCTCTTCCATCAAGCAAAAAAGGTGATGCAATTTTTACTAGCATTGATTCGCCTAACCTGTAAACAAGCATGAAGGTTAATGCTGTTCCAATATGTTTTTTCTCAAAAAACGACTTAAAAGTTACAGCAAATTCCTTAAAAACATTTTTTGCATTCGTATCGGCACCCGGTTTATCACTTTCAGGTTTTGGAAGCACAAACCGATGATAAACCATCAGAAGCATAAAAATTCCGGTTAACACAAAAAATGTAATACTCCAGGATAGTTTTATATTTCCGGTAACACGCTCTAATGTACCTGCTAAAATAATGAGCAGTCCCTGCCCGGAAATCATGGCTATACGATAAAATGTACTTCGGATACCCACAAAAAACGATTGCTGACCGCTATCAAGCGCAAGCATATAAAAACCATCAGCAGCAATATCGTGTGTGGCCGAACTAAAAGCTATTAACCAAAACACTGCTAATGTTCCCTGAAAGAAAAAAGGTACAGGTATTAGAAATGCAACCCCGGCTAAACCAGCTCCGATTAATAATTGCATGGTAACAACCCACCAGCGTTTCGTTTTTAGCAAATCTACAAACGGACTCCAGAAGGGTTTGATTACCCATGGCAAATACAACCAGCTTGTATAAAGAGCTATATCAGTATTTGAAATTCCTAACCGTTTATACATAATAACAGAAACTGTCATAGCTACCACATAAGGAATTCCCTGCGCAAAGTATAAAGTCGGAATCCATGCCCAAGGACTTTTGTTTTTCTTTAGATTTTCAGTCATACTATATTTTTTAAAGGATTAATCACAACAGTTTTCCGAAAAGCGGTTTAATTCCTCAATTATTTCAACACTGCTATCATAAACTGAGAAAATTAGATTTTTATATTTTTCTTCCTGAATCATTTGTCTGAAAAATGGTACAACCGGAAAGTATTCAGTCCAATATGATTTGTTGAAAAAAATCATCGGACTTGCATACCCAAAAATCAGATAATGGTTTTGAACTGCTTCCTGAAATATTTCCTGTAAAGTTCCCGCGCTGCCGGGTGTAAATATGATTCCGCCTTTTGCTACAGACAACAAACCTTCTTCTCGAATGCTGTTTTCAAAATATTTGGCTATTTTGGTAGCAAATGGAGTGGAAGGTTCATGTCCGTAATGCCATGTTGGAATCCCTACACTTTCATATTGCGCTTCAGGATGCATCGCTAAAACTTCCAGGGCTTTATCAAGCCAAAGCGGATGTTTATATTCTGGCGCCTGCGATAATGTTAAACAAGCTTGTTCGAGCAATAAATCGGACTTTCCGGCAAACCAAGCGCCAACATGTGTGGCTTCCATAGCTCCCGGTCCGCCTCCCGACATCATCAGATAACCGGCTTCAGTAAGTTTTTTACTAAGCAACGCTATTTCAAAAAATCCTGCTTCATCACGTTTTAATCCATGTCCTCCCATAATGGCCACCACTTTTTTTTCAGAATAATTTGAAAGAAATTCACTCAAAGCTTCTGTTATCGAATGATCGTGAATTCTTCGGGCGAGCATTTCCTTTATATTGCGGGCATGTTTGCTTGTTTCAAGGTAATGACGATAAATTTTTTGGTCGTAAGTATTTGCAAAAGTTTCGGGTTTTCCTAAAACATAATTTGCATACAACTTATCTTTGTTGTAAAGACTGGGTATATAAACATTGAAGGGAACATCGATTTTGGGGAAAACAAGGCTTTTTGATGTTTTTTGAGTTTCCCACGAAGCAGGCAACTTACATCCCATAAACATACAATTATGGTATTCCGCTTTTTCGGACAAGGTCGCAATTGACTCGAAATCAACATTCTGAAAAACAACATTTTTAAGCAGTTTTTCATTTTCAAGCAACTCAACAAGCTGTTCCTGAGTATCAATCTCGCGATAAAACATAAATAATTTTTTCTTATTTCAGAGATCTTAAATAAAAAACCATCTCTGTAGTTTTAATTTTCAGTTTAACTGCAAAGATGGAGACAATTTTTCAAAAACACTATATTTCGATAAAATAAATCTTACTATTTAAGATTATCGATAAATAATTTTAAAGTTGCCGCCGGATTTTCTTCTTTCATAAAATTCTCGCCCATCAAAAAGCCTTTATACCCCACTTTTCGGAGTTCTTTTACAGTTTCGGTTTTCGAAATGCCGCTTTCGCTCACCTTTACAAACTTATCCGGTATCAAAGCCGCCAAATCGAACGAAGTCTGAATATTTTGTTCGAAGGTTTTCAGGTTGCGATTATTTACACCCAACATATCCACAAAGTCGTTGGCATGACCGAGTTCTTCGGCATTATGCACTTCGAGCAATACTTCCAAACCAAGTTTGTGCGCCTTCTGAGCTAGTTTCAGCGTATCATCAACAGTCAACGCTGCTGCTATGAGCAACACCACATCAGCTCCTATGGCTTTGGCTTCGTAAAGCTGGTATTCGTCAATCACAAAATCTTTCCGCAGCACAGGACAAGCAATAAATGGTCGCGCTGCCATTAAATCCATAGTCGTTCCGCCAAAATATTCTTCATCCGTCAAAATAGAAATTCCCGAAGCACCTGCAGCACTATAACCCGAAGTTACATCCACCACATCGGCATCCTCATGTATCCAACCTAACGAGGGCGATTTGCGTTTAAATTCAGAAATTATTCCCGATTTCGAGTTCAGCAGGCTTTGCTTCATTGATAAGCATTTACGCGCAAAAGCCGGAGCTTTTTCCAATGCCGAAACGGGTGTTGAAAGTTTGCGCGAAGCAACTTCCACTTTTTTGCTTTCTATTATTTTATCTAAAATTGTCATTTTCAATGTGCAAATGTGCCAATAAGACAATGAGCTAATTATTGGCAAATTGGCATATTATTAAATTGGCTTATTTATATATCTCCACAAACTTCTCAAACGCCCGTTTAGCACTTCCACTTTCGAGCGATTCGGTTGCTTCTGCTATGCACTGTTCCAACGGTTTATGCGAACTGCGCGTTTGAATGGCTAATGCCGAATTAATAATCACAGCATTTCGTTGTGCTTCGGTGGCTTTATTATCGAGCACATTCATAAAAATGCGGGCAGCATCGTCAATCGTTTCACCGCCATTCAAATCGGATTGCTGTAATTGCCTGAAACCAAGTTGCTCCGGTGTATACACAAATTCGCCGTTATTATTGGTTATTTTACAGGTATCAGTCAGCGAAATCTCATCATATCCATCCAAACTGTGCACCACCGAATACTGCACACCCAGATTCTGATAAATATAACTGTAAAGGCGTATCATTTTCAGGTTATAAACGCCCAGACACTGATAATTGGGGCGTGCCGGACTGATAAGCGGCCCGAGGATATTGAAGAAAGTTCGCACACCTAAATTTTTACGAATCGGTGCTACATTTTTCATTGCCGGATTGAACAACGGGGCATGTAAATACGCAAAACCGGACTCGTCGAGCGAGTGTTTCAGCACATCAACGTTTGTGGTAAATTTTGCCCCGAAATATTCCAACACATTCGATGCTCCGCTTACCGAAGTTGCACCGTAATTTCCGTGTTTTGCCACTTTATATCCGGCTCCTGCCACTGCAAAACAGCTACAGGTAGAAATATTAAAGGTATTTTTGCCATCGCCACCGGTACCTACAATATCGAGCGCATCGTACTCCGACAAGTCCATCGGAATTGCCAGTTCGAGCAATGCATTCCGAAACCCGATTACCTCATCGAGTTCGATACTACGCATCAGATATACCGAAATAAAAGCGGCAATCTGCGCATCGTTGTATTTTCCGGCTGCAATATTGGTCATCACTTCGGCAGCCTCCTGCTGCGTTAGTGCCTGGTGATTGAATAGTTGATTAAGAATTTGTTTCATTTCTAATTTTCGTTTCGTTTTTTAATAATCCATTCTTTAAAAAATGGATCGTCAAACTCATAATTTTCGTTCTTTAGTAATATGCTTTTTTCTAATAGTCTTTTTAATCCACTAAATACAGTACTCGAAGCGTTTAATTCATTTTTTAAATTAAATTCTCCTGAAAGTATCTTTGATTCACTAAATGCAATTCCTATTAATATTTTTTTGTCAGTATTATTAAAACTATTCCAGATACGTTCAAAATCATTATCATGCAAGAGAACGATATTCCCAATCACTTTTTGCACCATGTTCTCAGAGTAATTTTCTCTCTCCAAAAACATCCAGGTGTGAAATGCAAGTTGTTGTGTATAATAAGGATGACATTTAGTAAATTCCAATATTGCAGTTGTTACTTCATTACTTTTTTCAGTAATAATGGAAAATCTCGAACTTAGAAATTCGTTGAAATTATCAAAAGGTATTTTATTTAATGAATAAACCTGACCAAAATGATAAAAAGATGATTTCTTATTTGTGAATATCTGTCGCATTAGCGATTCAATGCTCCCCATAAATACATAATTCACATGATTATGAAATTGAATTACCGAACGAAGCTTTTTATCTAAGGACTTATCCAAACTCATAAGTTCCTGAAATTCATCAAAAACTACAATTGGTTTATCATCTTCTTTTCCCAGTTTATTGATCAAATTTAATACATCTTCCAATTGAATGAATGCATCTACTTTTGGTTGAAATCTGATTTCGATATTATTAGTAGATGGGTCAAGCGCTAATGTTGGTATAATTCTGAAATTACTCACCAAAAATTTCAATCTTTCAAATGGATATTTTCTGAATAATTGTTTCAATAACTGACTTGCAAAATCCGAAACTCCTGTAAGAAGTTGTAAGTCGAGCCAAATAACAGGTCTGTCAACAGATTTTACAACTTTATTTACGAGACTTGTTTTCCCAAACCGACGTGGAGCAATCAATATCAAATGATTTTCGCTTGAAACTATTTGCTTTAGACTATCAAACTCAGATTCACGGTCAGTGAAATATTCTTCCGAAACGACTGACCCAAATTTAAATGGATTATTCATTGTTATTCACTATTTTACGTATTGCGAACAATTTCGCAACGATATTTTTCGCAAATATAACATATATTTAAATCAAATCCATGCAATACTCTAAAATAATTGCGAAAATTATCGCAACGAAAATTATCGCAATCAGTTAAACTTCTAACTTTCCAACCAGTTTTTAAGCATTTGTTCTCCCTTTGGCGTCAGCACCGATTCCGGGTGAAATTGTACACCACGAACATCGTAGGTTTTGTGAGCCAATGCCATTATCATACCTTCTTCGTCGACTGCTGTAATTTTCAGACAATCGGGCAAAGTCGATTTTTCGGCTGCCCACGAATGGTAACGACCAACTTCAATTTTTTTATCCAATCCATTGAAAAGCACATCTTCTTCCACCACATCAACGATGGAACTTACACCATGATGCACTTCGGACAGATTAATTAATGTCCCACCAAAAGCTTCTGCTATGGCTTGTTCACCCAAACATACGCCCAAAATTGGTTTTGTGGGCGCATACGTGCGTATCACTTCCAATAAAATGCCTGATTCGGAAGGGACACCTGGTCCCGGTGAAAGGATAATTTTATCGAAACGAGCAATTTCTTCCAATGGGATTTGGTCGTTGCGATGCACTTCCACATCGGTGTATCCCAACTTTTTCACTGCATGTACCAAATTATAGGTAAATGAGTCGTAATTGTCGAAAACTAATATTTTCATGTTTATTTTATTTACCTGATGCAACTTCCACCGCGCGTTTCAGCGCAGCTAATTTGTTATTCACTTCCTGTAATTCGCTTTCTTCGTCCGATTTGGCAACTACACCCGCTCCGGCCTGATAGTAAAGCGTGTTGTTTTTACTTACAAACGAACGTATGGTAATGGCCTGATTCATGCTTCCATCGAAACCAATATATCCTAAACAACCACCATAAGGTCCGCGATCGTGCGGCTCAATGCTGTCAATCAACTGCATAGCCTTAATTTTCGGGGCTCCTGATAGCGTTCCTGCCGGAAAAGTATCGGCAAAAAGCTTAATAATTTTGGTATCGGGTTTTAGCTGACCGCTTACACTCGAAACCAAATGAAGTACGTGCGAATAATACTGCACCTCGCGGAAAACCTCCACCTCTACCTGATCGGTGTTGCGACTCAAGTCGTTGCGTGCAAGGTCAACCAACATCACATGCTCGGCATTTTCCTTTTTATCGGTGCTGAGTTTTTCAGCTAATTCTGCATCTTTTTCGTCATTTCCCGTCCGGCGGAATGTGCCTGCAATGGGTTTGATAAATGCTTTTTGCTTTTTGGCATCCACTACCAAATGCGCTTCGGGCGACGAGCCAAAAATACGGAAATCACCAAAGTTGAAATAAAACAAATAAGGCGAAGGATTTACCGAGCGCAACGTGCGATACAACATAAAATCGTCGCCTTTATACTGTTGGTAGAACCGACGCGAAAGAACAATCTGGAACACATTCCCTTTGAAACATTCCTCCTTTCCGCGTGTCACCATTTTCCGATAATCTTCGTCGGAAATATCGCATTTTTCGTTGCCTACAGCCGAAAATTCGTAAGTGGCGATATTATTATTTTCCAGAATTTCTTCTATTTCATCAATCTTTGAAGTTTCACCTTCGAGCAGATTCTCGATAATGGTCAGTTCGTTATTGAAATGATTAATGGCAATAATGTACTTAAACAGCACATAATGCAGCCCCGGCATGCTTCCCGGAACAGTTTCGCGTGCGTTAAGCTTTACATCTTCAAAATATTGAACCGACTCGTACGATGAATAGCCAAACAAACCGTTTATGCCCACCGGATTATCGTTTTTTACCAACTCCACCGACTTCAGATAAGCATCAAACCGCTCAGCTACAGTTAATTTACTTGTTACTTGGGTTTCAATTTTCGAACCATCCGGATATTCCTCTTTAATCAAAAAACGATTGACCGAAATTCCACCAATCGGACAAAAACCAATGTACGAATAGCTGTTCTCCACACCGTGATAATCAGAACTTTCCAACAAAACGGAGTTGGTATACAAATCGCGTATTTTTAGATATATTCCTACCGGCGTCTGCAAATCGGCCAGCATCTTTTTTGAGTTTACAAATAGTTTCATATTTATTTGACGACAGACGACAGTCAACAGACAACTGAAAGACTGGTCACAGTTGTCTGTTGTCTATTGTCATTTTTTAAAATGTTTCACATACGTATCCATGTCTTTATCACCACGTCCCGAAACGGTAAGCACCACAATATCATCGGGTTTAAAAGTAGCTTTTTCTTTTTTCAAAAGTGCCAGTGCGTGCGCCGATTCGATAGCCGGAATAATTCCTTCGAGTTTGGTCAGTTCAAAAGCAGCTTCGAGCGCTTCGTCATCGTTTATGGGATAAACTTTGGTTCGTCCCACTTTGGCAAAATGCGCATGTGCCGGACCAATTCCCGGATAATCTAACCCGGCGGAAATCGAATAAGGCTCCGTAATCTGGCCATCCTCGTCCTGCATCAGCAGCGTTTTGAAACCATGAATTATACCAACCGTTCCAACGCTGATAGTCGCAGCAGTTTCGCCTGTTTCAACACCTAATCCACCTGCTTCGGCAGAGATTATTTTCACACGTTCATCGTTTAAAAAATGATAATAGGTTCCCATAGCATTACTACCTCCCCCTACACAAGCCATCAAATAATCGGGGTAATCGCGACCAATCTGTTCTTGTAATTGCCATTTAATTTCTTCGCTAATAACCGATTGGAAAAATCCAACCATATCGGGATACGGGTGCGGCCCGACTGTGGAACCTATAATATAAAACGAGTCGGGGTTCGAACACCAGTAACGTATGGCTTCGTTAGTAGCATCTTTAAGTGTCCAGTTGCCACTTGTTACGGGCTCCACCGTTGCGCCCAACATGCGCATTTTCTGTACATTGAGGAACTGACGTTCCACATCGGTTTTACCCATAAACACAATGCATTCCAAACCCATCAGCGCACAAGCGGTAGCCGTTGCCACGCCATGTTGTCCGGCACCGGTTTCGGCTATTATGCGGGTTTTTCCCATGCGTTTTGCCAACAGAATTTGCCCCAGCGCATTGTTGATTTTGTGTGCACCGGTATGGTTCAAATCTTCGCGTTTAAGATAAATTTTAGTGCCGTATTTTTCCGATAAACGCGTTGCAAAATAGAGTGGGGAAGGCCTTCCCACATAATTTTTTAGCAAATCGTAATATTCGGCTTTGAACGAAGCATCATCTTTTATGGCATAAAAAGCTTCTTTCAGTTTTTCAACCGTTCCGTGCAAAATTTCCGGAATATAGGCTCCTCCAAATTCGCCGTAGTAACCGTTGTTATCTATTGAATAATCCATTTTAATGGTAAATTGTAAATGATTAAATTGTAAATTAAAAAAGGCTTATCGTGAGTTCCGACAAGCCTTTTTGTACTATCTTTTTTATTTTGACAATATACATAGGTGTTACCTCTCACGATTTGATTTTACGCAAGTGCCACCACCAGAATTTATTTATTGTCGAAAGTGTAATCATATTCATTTATTTTCAGGCGCAAAGATGATAATTTATTTTTAAATATGCAATATTCCTTTTAATTTTTAACTCAAAAAAATTATTTTGCTTCGGCAGCTTTCATTTCAAGTTTGGCTTTTTTCATTTCGAGCTGTACTTGTTTTCTTTCTACCTTAAGTTGTTTTTGCTTTAGTTTAAGCGATTGTTTATATCTGTCAAGTTCAGCAATTCGAGCTTTAATATCTGACTCTTTTCGCAAAATCTTCATTTCATTGTCATTTAGTTGTTTGAAATCTTCTTTAATTTTGTCTTGTTTTCTTAACCAATCTTCCTGCGCTTTACTAATTCGGGCTTCATGATCCATAAAACGCTGTAACCGAACATCGATATCTGCTTGTGCCATAGTTTTAGAAGCTTTATCAAATGCTTTTCTTTCAGATTTCAAAGATTTTATTTCTTTGTCTCTTAATTTTTTTTCCTGTTTAAGTAGTTTTTCATCTGTTTTAACAATCTTTCGTTTTGCATCAAGCAGTTTATAATCCGAATCTATTAGCTTCATTTCATTGTTTGCAATGGTGTATTGACGTCCCAATTCCCTGTAATTGGTTTTAATTAATTCTTCCATTGCATCAATATTTTTTATGTATGCATCAAGGTCGGTTTTATGTTGTTTTAATGAGTCTATATCAACATTTTTAAATGCCCTGAAATCGATATATTGTGTTGGTACTTCGTTAATAACTGTTCGCACGGGACTTATAACTGTATCAACTATGACCTCTGTTTTGATCGTATCGCCAACTTTTGGGGATTTTATTGAATCAGGAATAATCTGGGCCTTTGAAAATTGAAAAAACAATGCAAAAACACTAAGAAATAAGATTGGTGTTGAAATTGTCTTCATATTAATTTAATTAGGTTATTATAATTTAAAATAAGGTTTTAAATTGAAAAATAAAACTCTTACAAATATACACGTTTTATATTTATTACAAACCGACAAATGAAAAAATTTTAAAAACGTCCTTTCCAAAGCATCCTTAACCAGTCGCCCAATTTTTTTTCTGCCTGATTTTCCTGCACTTTCCATATACGGCGGGTTTTAATTTTATCGGGTAAAAATTGTTGTTCTACAAAATTATTCGGAAAATCGTGTGCATATTTGTAACCCTTACCATAGTTTAATTCTTTCATAAGCTTTGAGGGAGAATTTCGGAGATGTAGCGGGACAGGCAAATTTCCGGATTCTTCAACAAGTGCTAGTGCTTCGTCAATAGCCAAATAAGCTGAATTGCTTTTTGGTGAAGCTGCAAGATAAATTGCCGTTTCGGAAAGAATTATTCTGCCCTCAGGCCAACCGATTTTTTGCAATGCATCGAAACATGCATTGGCGAGTAGTAAAGCATTCGGATTTGCAAGTCCTATATCCTCCGCAGCAAGAATCAGCAAACGTCGAGCTATGAATTTTGGATCTTCGCCACCGGCAACCATACGCGCCAGCCAGTAAACTGCAGCATCCGGATCGCTTCCGCGCACCGATTTAATAAAAGCTGAGATAATATCATAATGCAATTCTCCGTCTTTATCGTATGCCATGGGGTTTTGCTGAAGTCGTTCTGTTACTACATCGTTTGTAAAACGAATAATATCAGAATTATCTGAGCCTACAACCAATTCGATAATATTCAGCAATTTACGTGCATCGCCACCTGCAAACCTTAACATGGCTTCGGTTTGGACAAACTCTATTTTGCGGTTCTTTAATTCACTATCAGTAGTTATAGCACGGTGAGCCAGTTCCATGAGGTCGCTATCTTCGAGCGGTTTCAAAACATACACCTGACAACGGGAGAGCAACGGAGTTATAACCTCGAACGAAGGATTTTCGGTGGTTGCGCCAATTAACGTAACAGTGCCGTTTTCTACCGCACCAAGCAGTGAATCTTGCTGTGACTTACTAAAACGGTGAATTTCGTCGATAAAAAGAATAGGATTTCCTCCCTGCGAGAAAAAGCGAGTCGATTTTGCTTTTTCAATTACATCCCGCACATCTTTAACGCCCGAAGTAACGGCACTTAAAGTGTAAAACGGACGTTCAAGTTTATTCGCAATGATACGAGCTAGCGTTGTTTTTCCAACTCCCGGAGGTCCCCAAAGTATAAAAGAAGCGATATGTCCCGTTTCAATCATCTGACGAAGAATGGCTTTTTCTCCTACCAAATGTTTTTGTCCGATATATTCATCGAGCGTTTTCGGCCGCAATCTTTCAGCTAATGGTTGCATGATCTGTTAATTTCATAAAGAGTACAAATGTATGATTTTTGTGTCATTGTTTTGTACTAAATTTGTTACAAAATCAATTATTTCAATTTCAAAAAATATTTATCCATGAAATTTAAAATATCCATTGGCGGAATTGTAGTGGCATTCCTGTTTATGTTTTCAAATTATATTTCAGCACAAAACCTTGCAACACAAGAACCTCAATTACAATCGTTAAAAACGTCAGGTAATAAAATTGAAGTTAAAATCAGTAATGTAAAAAAAGGGTTTATTACTATTAATAATGAAAGACCTTCAGGTTTTACAATCGGAGGAAAAGATGGCGTTTTTTATCCTGCTGACATTCAATTTTCAGGAAATAAAATCATACTTTCATCGGCAAAAGTAAAAAAGCCGGTTGCAGTACGTTATGGCTTTGGAAGCGCACTTGTTGCGAATATTTCCACAAGCGATGGAAAACAGTTGAAACCATTCAGAACAGACAATTTTAACAATATCAGTTATGCCCGTTGGTTTGCCGATTCCGAAATGCGAAGATTTCCCGAAGCCTGGCAACTCGACCATGGGAAACGACTCTATTTTGGTTATTCGCAAGGTGTAGGTGCGCTGGCTATGCTTAAAATGTGGAAATTTACCGGCGAGAAACATTATTACGATTATGTTGAAAAATGGGTTGACAGCCTGATTGCAAACGATGGTACTATTTATGAATACCACGTAGAAACGTACAATATCGATTATATAAATTCAGGTAAAGTACTTTTCGATGTTTACAAACTAACAGGCAACGAAAAATATAAACTTGCCATGGAGAAGTTGATAAATCAAATGAAAAATCATCCACGAACTTTTGATGGTGGTTATTGGCACAAACTGATTTATCAGCATCAAATCTGGCTCGATGGAATTTATATGGCATCGCCTTTTTTAGCTCAATATGGTATGGAATTTAATAAGCCCGAATGGATTGACGAGGCTGCGCATCAGATAACTCTTTGCTATAATAAATGCTACGATCCAAAAACCGGATTACTGTATCACGCATGGGACGAAAGCCGAAATCAACGCTGGGCAAATCCCGAGACAGGGCTTTCGCCAAATTTCTGGGGACGAAGCATTGGCTGGTACTTTATGGCAGTGGTTGATGCACTCGATTTCATTCCGGATAATCATCCAAAAAGAGCCGAGTTAACGAAAATAGTAAAACAGATTACCGAAGCCGTAGAAAAATATCAATCGCCTGCAGGCTTATGGTATCAGGTTTTGGACAAAGGCGGAAAAGAAGGCAATTATGAGGAAGCATCAGTTACATCGATGTTTATGTATTCAATAGCCAAAGCTGTAAGCAATGGATATATTGATAAAAAACACAGAGTTACCGCAGAAAAAGCTCAAAAAGGTTTGATTGATAAACTTATAGCTGTAAACAACGATGGTACCCTAACTTTGACTAAATGTTGCGCAGTCGCAGGACTTGGAGGAAATCCCTATCGTGATGGCAGTTATGAGTATTATGTCAACGAAAAAATTCGCGACAACGATGCCAAAGCCACCGGGCCGTTTATTATGGGTTGCATTGAGTTGGAAAAATAATCATCTTACAAAGTCAACTGCTGCAAAACTTCGCTTAATTCCCTGGTTATAATTTACATCGGGATAACCGAAATTTACAAAAATGCCACCTTTTGATGCGTGTTTAATACCCCACTTCTGCCTGAATTTTCTGGCTTTACTTCCATTTTGAATAAACGGATGTATGGCACCAAGCAAACAGGTACCCAAACCAAGCGACTCACCAGCAAGCATAGCATAAGTTGCAGCTACTATCGGGTCGGCGTAATCTGCATAAGGAGTTGAGTAGAAGTATATTGCCAGTGGAGCATCGTAAGTAATCATATTTGGTTTATCGTGAATTCCACCGGCAAAAATTTTGAAAAGCGGTTTGAAAAATGATTTCATCAGTTCGTCCATGGCTTTACCCCAAAACGGACGCATGAACATCATAAACCATTTTGATGACATCCACTTTAGGTTGTTCAGATACAAAGAATAGTCGTGGGTAAATGCGTTTACTTTTTCTTTGGTATCAAACACCAATAAGTGCACATCCGATGGTGGAATTCCCATGGGTGCAGTTTGGGCTACTGCTATAATTTTGTCGATTATTTCCCTATTAACAGGCTTATCTTTAAATTCACGTATGCTTCTTCTGCGTTTCAGCATTGAAAAAAGTGCATTGTATTCTGCAGATTCACTTTTTTCAGGCAAGGGAAAGATATCATTATGCGATAAATATCTACCCTCGATCCATATTGCCTTATTTGGACAGATGGCTGCACAATGACCGCAGGCAATACATCCGAATAATGAATTTGCTGATTTTTGTACTTTACCATCAACAATTTCAAGATTGAAGTCCTTACAAACTTCGACACACTCACCACAGCCGGAGCATTTTTCAATATCGATGATTACTTCACCGATGGTATTTGTTCTTGATGTTGGAATTGGCATAATAATTTTGTTGTATTACGATCAAACTTTACCCATTCGAAACGAAAGTCCTGAATACAAAAAAACATAAAAACGAATAACAAATTATGCTCCGAGCTGACGCAATGCTTCAAAAACAAGAAAAGCAGGCCAAACCAACGCTTTAAGAAATCCCAACACGCCAAGCCAAAATGTAGTTGCCTGTGAAATAAAATAGATGGCTGCGCCAATAAATCCGAGTCCATAAACAGCGCCACCTGAAGCGGTAGCATGATTGTTACTGCTTTTACAGCAATTTTTTGATTCTTCTGACATAATTATTCAATTTTTGAGATGATTACTACATAATTTTTACCGTACTTTTTTGCACATTTCGGGCATGTTGTGTACCACATATACATTTTCCCTGTACTGATTCCTTTTTCCTTAGCTTTTTCAAAATAATCTTTACACCATTTATCGGTATCCCGAAAGTCGCCTTCATACACACGGCTATAGAATTTACCTGAAATAGTCAGGTTTTCAGCATTGGGAATTTGTTTGTCAACCGCAAGAAGAATATCCATATTCCATTTGGAAGTATGATCGGAGAGGCACAACCAGTCAGGCACTTGTGCTCCAGCAGCATCTACCTTTTTATTTAACTTCGTAATTACCTGACCAAAATTCAGGGGCATAAAAAACATAGTGTAAACTTTACCTTTTATAAACGGTTTTTCAGTCCATTCAAGTATAACATCATTCCATGGAGCAGGATGAAAAGGAGGGCAGCATTCATTTTCTTGTGTGCTCATATTTATCAGATTTTAAGGGTGATTTATGGTTACAAAAGTAATAAGTAATCAGTATAATTTTTTAAGTGCTGCTGAAATTTAAAAGAAATTTAATTAATCAATTTTAGGTGAAATTTTTACAACCATTTTATAAAAACATATAAAACGCAACAACTATTTATTGATCATAATCTCGAGTATCATTTTATCTGTTTCGTTCATCCCATCGCGCCCAATTCGAGTCAGATTTATTATAGTTTTATCAACATCTTCATCCGTAATACCTTCAATTGCTGTAACTACTTTGTTCTCTATTGCCATTAATGCAGACAATGAAGCCGAAGAAACCCCGTTTGAAACCTTAAGCGCGCAACTCGGTTTAGCTCCATCGCAAATCATTCCTGTGATATTCCCAATCATATTTTTGATAGCATATCCAATCTGCTCACGTGTTCCACCCATCAGATAAGTAATCCCACAAGCTGCCCCGGTTGCTGCTACTACTGCTCCACAAAGTCCTGACAAACGTCCAAGACTTTGTTTCATATAAATTGTCATCAGGTGGCTTAGTGTCAATGCACGAATCAATTCTTCATCGGTTTTTTTATGTTCTTCAGCAAAAACTGTTACAGGAAGCGTAGCTGCAATTCCCTGATTTCCGCTACCGGAATTACTCATTACGGGAAATGGAGCTCCAGCCATACGTGCATCGCATGCAGCAGCCGTTACTGATAGCATTCGGGTGAAAACATTGTCGCCCAACATTCCTTTGGCAAGTGTTAGTGAAACGCTGTGACCATACTCACCTTTCATCGACTCGTTAGCGGCTGCTTTGTTTAACTCGCCCGATTCTTTGATAAAAATTAACTCTTCTACAGGAGTTTCAAGTGCAAATTCACAAACCTTATTAAAACTAAAGCCAAAATCATTTTCAATTTCTTGACCGGTTGGTTCATCGTTTAAATGGAATAAAACATTTTCATTAAACTGAAGATGTGAAAACCTTGAATGTTCTTTGTTAATAATTACTTTTGATGTATTGTCGCCGGCTGAAGCAACTACTTCGATATAAAGTTTTTCTTCAATATTTTCTTTTAAATGGATACCGATGGATTTGTTTTGTATCATCAACTTTCCTGCCTCAATTGATTCAGATGTAATATCTTTAAGTACTTCAAGTCCATATTCTGATTTACCAATAAGTGCACCCATTGCAATTGCTATTGGCAAGCCAACCATACCTGTACCGGGAATGCCTACACCCATGGCATTTTTCAGCACGTTTGCACTCAAAAACACATCAAGCTTTTCGGGTATTTTTCCCAATAATTCCTTTGCTTTTGCTACAGCTAATGCCACAGCAATGGGCTCGGTACAACCTATTGCAGGAATCACTTCTTTATGAAGCAGCGATATAATTCTTTCCCTTTCCGATTTCTCAAGCATTGTTTAGTAGATTTAAATCAATATTGTTCAGCAGTATTACATATTTTTATATCCAAAGTTTATTTTGGAATAATTATACAAATATAGCTACAATAAATAATCTTTTAAGAAAAATTTTAAAGTAAAAATTGAAACTTAATTTTAAAAGTTCCACCATAAAAAAACCGCAAACACAAATTTGCGGTTTTTTATGGTTGAAGTAACTTTCTAAATTTTATACAACCTTTCCTGAACAGCTTTTATGTCTTCAGAATGCAGGTAATCATCGTAATCCATTTGTTTGTCGATAATTCCCTTTGGTGTCAATTCGATTATCCGATTACAAACTGTTCCGATAAATTCACGGTCGTGTGAAGCCATGAGCACATTACCTTTGAAATTTATCAATGTATTGTTGAAAGCCTGAATCGATTCCAAATCGAGATGGTTAGCCGGTGAATCGAGAATAAGCAAATTAGCATTTGTGAGCATCATTCGGGCAATCATACAGCGCATTTTTTCACCTCCCGAAAGTACTGACGCTTTCTTGTAAATATCGTCGCCTGAGAAAAGCATTTTACCCAAATAACTGCGAATAAACGATTCAGTCGTATCGGAAGTAAACTGCCCAAGCCAGTCAGAAAGGGTTAAATCGGTATTGAAAAACTCGGAATTATCAAGCGGAAGATATGAATAGGTAATGGTAATTCCCCAGTTGTAAGTTCCTTCATGATGCTTATCGTGTCCGTTTATAATTTCGAAAAAGGCGGCCATGGCACGCGGGTCACGCGAAACAAAGGCAATTTTATCGTTTTTTTCCACATTAAAATTTACATCACGGAAAAGCACAGTACCATCGGGTAAGGTTTTTCCCAGTCCATGAATTTCGAGCACCATATTTCCGGGTTCGCGATCGGGTGTAAAAATAATTCCCGGATAGCGGCGAGTCGAAGGCTGAATTTCGTCCACATTCAATTTTTCGAGCATTTTCCGGCGGCTTGTAGCTTGTTTTGATTTGGCAACATTGGCACTGAAGCGTCGGATAAATTCTTCAAGTTCCTTGCGTTTTTCTTCAGCTTTCTTGTTTTGCATTTGCTGCTGACGCAAAGCCAACTGACTGGATTCGTACCAGAAAGTATAGTTACCGGCAAAGAGTGTAATTTTACCGTAGTCAATATCAACGGTATGCGTACTTACCGAGTCGAGAAAACGGCGGTCGTGCGAAACAACAAGCACTGTGTTTTCATAATTTGCCAGATAATCTTCAAGCCACATAACGGTTTCAAGATCGAGGTCGTTTGTGGGCTCATCGAGTAATAAGTTATCCGGATTTCCGAACAATGCTCTTGCCAGAAGCACTTTCACTTTTTCCTTCCCGCTAAGTTCTGACATTAACTGATAATGTAATGTTTCGTTAATGCCTAAACCGCTTAAAAGAGCCGCAGCATCGCTTTCGGCATTCCATCCGTTCATTTCTCCAAACAAGTCTTCAAGTTCCGATGCGCGAATTCCATCAGCATCCGAGAAATCTTCTTTTAGGTAAATGGCATCCTTTTCTTCCTTAACTTTCCAGAGTTTCTCATGTCCCATCATTACAGTATCAAGCACCGTAAAATTATCAAATTTATAGTGATCCTGCTCGAGTACTGATAGACGTTCGCCATGTCCAAACTGAATGGTGCCGCGTGTTTGGTCGAGTTGCCCACTAAGCATTCGGATAAGTGTCGATTTGCCGGCACCATTAGCCCCAATTATGCCATAACAGTTTCCGGGTGTAAACTTCAGATTTACATCTGAAAACAACACGCGTTTTCCGAATTGAATAGAAACGTCAGAGAGAATAATCATTATTTTATTTACTATTTACAATTTACAGATTTACAATTTACAGATTTACAATTTACAGATTTACAATTAAATGAATTATTGTATCATTTTCATGAAACTGTAAAAAACACAAAAATAGAACAAGGTTTAAAAACCTGTTCTATTCTGTGAAATTTCAAGTGTAAAAGATAGTATTATTTTACATTCCGACAAGGCGGAAAAGTTTTTAAAGTTGCTATTAAACTAAAGTGTTTATTCCAAAATTCCAAGTTGGCGTGCGCAATTAGTTATCTTAACAACCGATTCATCAATTTGCTCAAATGTATGTGTAGCCATAAGGGAATATCTTATGAGCGTATCTTCTGAAGGTACAGCAGGTGACACTACAGGATTAACAAAGACCCCTTCTTCCATCAACATACGTGTCAGTTTGAAAGTTTTCATATTATCCCTGATAAACAAAGGAATAATTGGCGATGCTGTTGGACCGATTTCGAATCCGGCTTTCATGAAGCCTTCTTTTGCGCGTGCAGTATTTGCCCAAAGTGCATCTTTACGCCAGGTTTCTTCGGCCATAACATCTAGTGCTGCAAGCACACAACCTGTTGAAGCTGGTGTAATTGACGCACTGAAAATCAATGTACGGGAATTATGTTTCAGATAGTTGATAATGTTTTCGTCGGATGCTATAAACCCACCTATAGTACCGAGAGATTTGCTGAATGTTCCCATTATCAAATCTACATCGTTGGATAACCCGAAATGTTCACAAACTCCGGCTCCTGTAGCACCAAAAACGCCAAGTGAATGTGCTTCATCAACATAAATTGAGGCATTGTATTTTTTTGATAGTTCCACAATTTCGGGCAACTTTACTACATCGCCTTCCATACTGAAAACACCATCAACCACAATAAGTTTTAACTTATCATATTCACATCTGCTCAATACTTTTTCAAGTGATTCCATATCGTTATGACGATATTTCAAAACTTTAGAAAAAGAAAGTCTTTTTCCTTCAATGATAGAAGCGTGATCGAGTTCGTCAAAGATTAAATAATCCTCGCGACCCGTAAGACTGGGAACTACGCCAGAATTAACTGTAAATCCTGTAGCGTAAACCAAAGCGGCAGGTTTATGAACAAGTTTTGCAAGACGATCCTCCAATTCAAGGTGAATATCGAGCGTTCCGTTAAGGAAACGTGAACCAGCACAGCCGGTACCATATTTTTCAATGGCTTTAATTGCGCCTTCTTTTAATCGGGGGTGATTGGTAAGGCCTAGGTAACTGTTTGATCCAAACATTAAAACTCGCTTACCATCGATTGTCACAACTGTATCCTGATCAGACTCTATTGGTCGGAAATAAGGATAAATACCTAAAGCTTTCGCTTGTTGTGGGGCATCATACTGTCCCATTACAGTACTGAGTTGACTCATGAAATTTGATTTTTTCTTAAAAATTGCGTGCAAAGATACTATATTTTTATATTTAATGGTAAAAACCGCATAGCGTACAAGTTTCTACCGAAAGAAAATTTACAATTTTATTAAATTATTATGCACAAAAAATGCCCTGAAAAGTGTATTTGAAAGTTAATCATCAATTTCTTTATGAGAGTATTAAAAAATCTTAACAAATCTTCAGAGCCATTTTTTTCGTCGGAAATAATATAATACGACTCCGGCAAAACTAATCATTAAAACAATGGAAAACGGATAACCGTACTTCCAATTGAGTTCGGGCATAAATTTAAAGTTCATACCATACAAGCTTGCTATGAGCGTGGGTGGCATAAATATAACCGAAACCACTGTAAATATTTTACTAATTTTATTTTGTTGCAAATTAACCAAACCAAGAAATGTATCCTGCAGATAATCCAAACGGTCGAAACCAAAACGTGTGTATTCAAATAAAGAATTGATATCCTTGATAATCATTGTAAGTCGCGGGAGCAATTCGGGCGGGAAAAAATCGCACTTGAGCATATTGGAAACAACACGTTGTTTATCAATGATATTCTGACGGATAATCATTACCTTTTCCTGCAAATCCTTGATTTGTATCAGAATATCCTGATCGAGATCATCTTCGGTATTCAGTGTTTTCGAAAGATTGGTTATCTGATCCGTTATTTCTTCAATCATATCGGCATCATATTCAACTCTGGTTTCGAAAAGTGCTGTAAGCACATGATAGCCTGTGGGAAAACTTTTAGTGTTGGCAAAAATTTTCTTCACCGTATCGTTAAACGATTTCAGATCGGCATCGCGCACCGAAACAAGGATATTGTTTTTTACAATAAACGAAACAGGTTGCATCTGGTAGTTTTCCTGTAAAAAATTTGAATTCGCCACAATACTGTCGTCGGTTTGTATGTAACGCGAACTCATTTCAATTTCTTCTATTTCTTCATCTTCCTGTATGTAAATTTTCAGAAACTGTTCAAGTTCGGCTTCTTCTGATGCCGGTACATCGTTTAGGTCGATCCAAATCATATTTTTCATACTCACTTTCTTGAGTGTTTCAATGTTTCGTGAGATTTTCAGACGACCATCTTCCTGATAAAATAATCTTAGTTCAGACATATGTTTTACTTCTTTCCTGATTTATGCAGAAATATTTAGAGAACGATTTTTCCCAAAAACTCTTTCTGCTGTTAAACTTCTTGTTTTTTTAACCTCAGGTATGCATCTGTCTGCTATTGATCTATTTTTATTGTTTGCAGGCAGATTCAATCATATTGGTAAGTTCAATAAATGCGTTTACATCCAATTGCTCAGGGCGTTTATCAAATATAGGTTGCGTTAAAACCGCATTTTCTTTTCCCATAAGCGTACGTAATGAATTACGCATTGTTTTGCGTCGTTGATTGAAGGCTGTTTTCACCACCGTTTTAAACAATGTTTCGTTACAACCAAGCTGGTTAACATTGTTGCGAGTGAGGCGAATAACAGCCGATTTGACCTTAGGCGGAGGGTCGAAAACATGTTCGTGAACGGTAAATAGATAGTCGATGGTATAAAATGCCTGCATGAGTACACTCAGAATTCCGTAGGTTTTATTTCCATGTCGGGCAGCCATTCGCTCGGCTACTTCTTTCTGAATCATGCAAACAGTGCAAGGAATAATATCTTTATGTTCAAGAATTTTGAAGAATATCTGACTCGAAATATTGTAAGGAAAATTTCCAATTATAGAGAATTTGCCATCGAAAATGGTACTTATGTCGATTTTCAGGAAATCAGCTTCGATAACTTTGAGTTCAGGATAATGCTGATGCAGAAAATTAACTGATTCATTATCAAGTTCGACAGCAGTTAGATTGATTTTAGGGTTGGAAAGTAAAAATTGAGTAAGAACACCTGTACCGGGTCCTATTTCGAGGACATTGGTTTCAGCATCGACCTGAAGTGCCGATGCAATGTTGTAGGCAATTTCCCGATCGCGCAGGAAGTGCTGTCCCAAGTATTTTTTTGCTTTTACTTGTGTCATGCTGCTTATGGTAGTCGTCGGGCATATTGATTTTTACTAAAAAATTGCTTTAAAAATTAAGAAAGTTTTTCATTTTCATACTTGTTAAGTTTTTTACAGAAAGCATGAAAATAAAAATCGAAATTTTTCACAAATATCAGAACACACAAAGAAATTTGTATCTTCTTTAATCGTATCTTTGCATATTACAAAATTTCGACGCGCAAAATTAAGCAAAATTGTTCAATTATCCTAAACATTAGAATTTAAATACAAAGCGCTTGTGTTCATGAGAAAAATTTTTGAAAAAATTGGCAGTTGGATCATCATTGTTATTGACTTCTTTTATCCTCCATTCAGTAAATATATAACCAGGCAATTTTTCCGATATGGCGCAACCGGAGCAGCTAATTTGCTGTTCGATTGGATTTTGTATTTTTTTATTTTTAATTATGTATTACAGAAACATATGCTTTATTTGGGCATTGTAACCTTAAGTTCGCACATTGCTACTTTGGCAATAAAATTTCCCATCACGCTTACTACAGGTTTTTTGCTGCAAAAGTATGTAACTTTCACCGAATCCACCAACCGCGGACAAGAACAGCTTTTCAGATATTATTTAATTGCATTTATCAATTTGGGCCTGGTTTATTTAGGACTTAAACTTTTTGTGGACGTACTTCATTTTTTCCCATCTATAGCCAATGCGATAGTATCAATATTAGTTACAATTTTCAGCTATTTTTCGCAGAAAAAATTCACTTTTAAAACAGGGAACAAACAGGAAATACACTAAAGCTTAATGCCTTTCAATTCTCCATCAGATAATAACGCAGAATCTGGGAAAAATCGGGTCTGGCGTTTTTGGGTCATTGTAATATTGTTGGCTTCAATTTTTTTTCTCGTTTATAAACTTGCTACTTACCCCGGTTATAATTTACTACTCCATGAACTTAAGTCGATGCCGTTGCAAAATTTCGCATGGCTTTTTATTACTTTGGTTCTTCTGCCTTTGAACTGGCTTACCGAATCGGTGAAATGGAAAATAATTGTATCTGAAACACAGAAAATAACGCTGAAAACTGCAATAAAATCAGTGTTGGCAGGTTTTTCAACTGGTTTTATTACCCCAAATCGTGTGGGTGATTTTGTCGGAAGAATTTTATTTCTGAATCAAATTAACCGAAAAACAGGAATTACATTAAGCCTGATAAACAGCCTGAGTCAAAATATTGTAATTGCACTTTTTGGAATTCCTGCAGCATTATTATTTTTTGCAAAAAGTGATCATCAGAGTCAATTTTCGTTGAATTATTTTATTTTAGTTAGTATCATTTTAATCCTTCTGATTCTCTTTTATATTTTCTTGCCTCGAATAAGCAAAAAAATAAGATCTGAAAAAATCGGATTATTTATAAAAGGTATCAGCAATTATTCTTACCAAAAACAACTCAGTATACTTCTTTTTGGTGTGATAAGATTTGTAATTTTCTCAGTTCAGTATTACGCGCTGCTACGCTTTTTTGGAGTTCAAATTAATGTATTTGAGGCATTTATTGCCATTCCTGCCAACTATCTGTTTGTTACCTTCACGCCATCGGCAGGTTTTTCCGAACCCGTTATCAGAAGTTCTTATGCAGCATTTTTTGTTGGAGAATTCTCTCCCCAAACTTTAGGTATCGTACTTTCTGGTACCGGAATTTGGATTATAAACTATGTAGTTTCTATGATTATCGGGAATATTTTCATTGTAGGAGTTAAAAATAGAGAGAAAACTGAACAACCTAAGTAGTTTAATAAAAAACTGCACAACAAAATATATGTGAATGTTGTTTTGATATAAGTTTATTCACTTACAAAATCTTTTATTATATGAAAAAAACAATCCCCACCCTTTTGCTTTTTCTGCTACTTTATCCTGCAATTACAAGCGGACAAATTACATCATCTCCCTCGACTGAAAAGCTTGCATTCGATAGCCCAGGTAACTATAACGATTATATTATTGATCAATGGAAAAAAGCCCGTAAAGCGTATAAAAAAGTTGCCGAAGCTTTGGATGAGCCTATTAAATCCAAAACTGCTTATATTGCCGAACTTAAAGCTGCAACAAAATTAATAGTTGAAATAAAAACTTTAATAGAAAACGTGAATGAATTCAAGGGTAATGATCTGAATTTCAAATTCAACACTTTAAACCTACTGAAACATTATCAGAATTGTTTTGAAAAAATTTACCCTGAAATTGTAGAAAGGCTTAGTAAACCAAATCCGGATTACACGCAGTTACAATCAAAACTTGACGATACTAACGCAAAAGGCGATAACCTAACAAAATTGTTGGTACAGTCTCAAGAAAAGTTTGCTGAATTTTATAAATTTGAACTAAAATAACTTGCCAAAATTTTAACTTAAATGTTTAGCTATAAGTTTTTAATTGCAACACTTTTAATGATAATATCTTCAAGGGTGTTTTCGCTCAGTCCAACGATAATGATACCTGAAAGTTCAGAGAGTTATCAAAATCAGGCATCTTTCAATACGACGAATACATATTTTGAAGGTATCAATAAAATAATTGTACCTGGTATTTCCAAAGAAGATTTTATGGATGTATGTGCTATTCAGTGGTTAAACATTGATAATGATACAATTAATTACATTCCACAAAAGGTAAATTTAGAAAAACATTTAAGTTACGATGAGTTTGAAATATTAATAGAGAAATTGAACAAATCGTCTATTACCAAATGTTTTACAGCTTCTGCAACTTCTGTCGATAATAGAAAAATTTACATGCTTGAAATTGGTAATGGATTACGAAACGTTGTTTTTGTTGGTGGTGTTCATGCGCGTGAAGTAGCAAATCCACAATTTCTCATAAAGTTTGCTGTCCATCTTGCAAACGAGTATGAAAATCGAAATCCTGATATTATACGTTTATTGTCGGAATATAAAATAATTATGCTTCCGAATGCAAACCCTGATGGTTATGCTGCATCTGTGGAAGGAGCAAAACAAGTAAAAAATAAAAGTTTATTTTTTGGCAATTTCACTGATTCAGAACTTGCAAAAGCAAAATCGAATGCAAACGGAGTTGATATAAATCGGAATTTTCCTTCGTACAGCGCAAGTCTTGGGTGGGAAGGAAATAAAATGCGCTTGGGATTGAGCGAAACTAAGCCATCGCTCGATTATTTTGCAGGATATAAACTTGGCAGCGAAAATGAAACAAAAGTTCTGATGAATTTCATAATGCGATATGTGCCTTTTGCTTACAGATTTGTTGATTTTCATTCTGCCGGAAGATTAATTTACGCAGGAAAACCACATTTATCCGATGCATTTAATGAATTATGCCACAAAACAGGCATTATTATCAGAAACATTACAAAATATACGTTATACAGTTTGAACAATGAAAGTTCGGGAGAAGGTACTGACGGTACCGTAACTGATTTTGCAGCAGAGGTGGCTGCCGGTTTTGTTTACAATGAAAAAATCGGACGTCTCGCTCCACCCGAAAACGAATCACTTTTAAGAAAATACACCTGTTTAAAATATTCTTGTTCAGTAAACACGGTTGAAACACTTAAAACAAGCAAAAAAGAAGGATTCGGACTACTTCAAATTTCAACTCCAAAAATGCAGGCAGTAGAGTGGAAAAAATATAATCTTGAGAAATTGTTTTTTAGCTTAATAAGAGATTAATATAGTTTCGAATTACGAATTACAAGTTACAAGTTACGAGTTACGAGTCCCTAAAACATATGGAACGTTTGTTGAAATATCTTATTCTTCTTTAGTGGTTAGGTATTTCTCAAAATTCTCGTACCACCGTTGGTATGAATTAAATCAGCCCGTGTAATCACAACCTCTTTTACTCCCGCATTTATTGCATCGAAAGCATTTTCAAGTTTTGGTATCATACCTCCGCTGATAATTCCATCTTTTACATATTTTTGGAATAAATTCGGTGTAATTTCGGGAATCACACTTTCATCATCTGTTTCGGATATTAAAACGCCTTTTTTCTCAAAGCAATACATCAAAGTTACATCAAAATGTTTTGCTAATGCTTTGGCCGCTTCTCCGGCAATAGTGTCGGCATTTGTATTCAGTAGATTTCCTTCTTTATCATGTGTCAATGGAGCTAAAACAGGAACAACGCCTTTCAAAATTAAATCCGACAAAATTTCGGCATTCACTTCCTTTACATCGCCCACAAAACCATAATCCACATCTTTTACGGGACGCTTTTCGGAACGCATATAATTCAGATCAGCTCCTGTAAGTCCAAGCGCATTCACACTAATTGCCTGCAAACCGGCAACGATTTGTTTGTTCACCAATCCACCGTACACCATAGTTACTACTTTCAATGTTTCTTCGTCGGTAACACGACGACCATTCACAATAGTACTTTCGATGCCGAGTTTAGCAGCTAAAGCCGTAGCCGAGCGACCGCCACCATGCACCAATACTTTATGTCCTTCAATTTTTGAAAAGTCGGCTAATAATTGTTTCAGGCTTTGTGGCTCTTCTACAATTTTACCGCCAACTTTAACGAGTGTAAGTTTGTTCATAATTTTTTTCTACCACTAATGCACTGAGGACACAAAGTATCACTAAGCGAACTGGTTATTTAGATGATTTTTTTAATTTTTATTGTTTTCAAAACTTTATCAAAGAATGTATATCCTTTGTACCTTCGAGTTTGGGACGACCATTCAAAAATTCAAGTTCAATCATAAAACTTACCAAAACTGATTTGGGATGAAACATGCTGATAAGTTTAAGAGCAGCTCCTGCACTTCCGCCTGTTGCTAAAAGGTCGTCATGAAGAAGCACCACATCGTTTTCGTCGATAGCATCTTTATGAATTTCGAGTGCATCGCTGCCATATTCCAGGTCGTATTCATAACGATATGTTGCAGCAGGCAATTTCCCCGGTTTGCGTAAAAGCACGAATCCTGCTCCTAATTTATAAGCCAGAATACTTCCCAACACAAAACCACGACTTTCAACGCCTACTACTTTTGTTATGCCTTTGTCTTTATAATATTCATAAAGTTCATCGGCAATAAAACGCAGAATTTCAGCATCTTTCAGTGCAGTTGAAATGTCTTTAAATAAAATTCCGGGTTTGGGAAAATTAGGTACGTTGCGAATCGATGCAATCACATCATCGATATTTATACCTGCCCCCCGACCCCCAGAAGGGGGAGTGAGAGGGCGATTATTACCTTTATCTGAATTATTCATTGTATAAATGTTTTAATTGAGTCTAAAAAGCCTCCTTGTCGCTCATATTTCCCCTTCGGGGATTAGAGGGTAGTTGTTAGAGATTGTTCCAATAACCTTTTAATCACTACCTGTGCCGAAATTTCACGATTAGCTGCTTGTGGAATTACAATTGAGCGAGGTCCTTCAATAACTTCATCGGTTACAATCATATTACGACGCACAGGCAGGCAATGCATAAAGCGAGCGTTATTAGTTACGGCCATTTGTCGAGAACTTACAGTCCAGTTCATATCTTTACTCAGAATTTTTCCATAGTTCGGATCCTGATAGGCAGCCCAGTTTTTAGCATAAATAAAGTCAGCACCTTCAAAAGCTTTCATTTGGTCGTATTCCACACGAGCTCCACGTACAAATTGCGGAGCAAGTTCGTATCCTTCGGGATGTGTAATCACAAAATCCACATCGGCTTCGTTCATAAAGTCGGCAAAAGAATTTGGAACAGCCTGTGGCAAAGCTTTGGGATGCGGAGCCCATGTCAGTACAACTTTCGGACGAGGCGTTTCTTTATATTCTTCAATTGTAATTAAATCGGCAAAAGCCTGTAAAGGATGTGTGGTAGCACCTTCCATACTAAAGACAGGTTTTCCTGAATATTGAATAAACTGATTGATTATTGTTTCCTGATAGTCAAATTCCTTGCTTTCGAACTGTGCAAAAGCACGCACGCCAATTACATCACAGTAACTTGCCATTACAGGTATGGCTTCCAAAATATGTTCAGGCTTATCACCATCCATAACCACACCACGCTCTGTTTCAAGTTTCCAGGCTCCGGCGTTTACATCAAGTACTATGGTGTTCATGCCTAGGTTCATTCCTGCTTTCTGAGTGCTAAGCCGTGTACGTAAACTAGAATTGAAAAACACCATCAGTAGTGTTTTATTTTCACCAATATGCTTGTACGCAAAGCGATTTTTTTTAATCTCAAAAGCTTCATTTATTGCCTCGTGCAAGTTGCCGAGGTCTTTTACGTTTGTATATGTTTTCATAAATTATAAATCGCAAATAAAGAAAATTGTAAATTATTTAGGTTCCATCACCACCAGCGGTATAAGCATTTCTTCGAGCGAAATTCCTCCATGCTGAAATGTATTTTTATAATAACTTACATAATGGTTGTAGTTGTTCGGGTATGCAAAAAAGTCATCGTTACCTGCAAAAATATATGTTGAACTTACATTTGGACTGGGCAAACCTATTTTGGCAGGCTGTGTAACTTCAAAAACTTCTTTTTTGTTGTAGCTCAAATTTTTACCTACTTTGTAGCGCAAGTTTACATTGGTATTTTTATCGCCTATTACCTTTATTGGATTATCAACCCTAATGGTTCCATGATCAGTTGTAAAAATTACCTTATAACCACGTCGTGCTATTTCTTTCATAAGTTCATACGTAGGTGAATGCTTAAACCATGAAAGCGTAAGAGAGCGATATGCCTGTTCATCGTTTGCCAGTTCGCGCATCATTTTCGATTCGGTGCGAGCGTGCGAAAGCATATCGATAAAATTTAGTACGATTACATTTAACTGATTGTTTTGAAATCGGGGTAACTGTTCGATAAGTTTTTCACAAAAAGCAGATTCATTTACTTTGTGATATGAAAAAGTGTAATTTTTTCTGAATCGATGAATTTGTGTTTCAATCAAATCTTTTTCACTGAGGTTTTTTCCTTCTTCCTCTTCTTCATCGACCCATAAATGCGGGAACATTTGTTGAATTTGCAAGGGCAGTAAACCCGAAAAAATAGCATTTCGTGCATATTGGGTGGCAGTTGGAAGTATGCTGCAGTACATTCCTTCTTCGGTGAAAGTGAAAAGTTCACTCATTAACTCTCGAATTACTTTCCACTGGTCGAAGCGAAAATTATCGACTAAAATAAAAAAGATTTTTTCGCCCTGATCGAGCAAAGGGAAAACTTTTGTTTTGAAAATATCGGGACTGAGTAATGGTCGTTTTTCGGGGTGTTCGAACCACGACAGATAATTTCGCTTTACAAATTTATTAAAAGTGCTGTTCGCTTCGTTTTTCTGCATGCGCAGCATTTCGTCCATGCCGTTATCCGTTTCGGCAAGTTCCAATTCCCAGTAAACGAGCTTTTTATACACTTCCACCCAATCGTCGTAAGTAAGTGAATCATTGATTTGCATACCGATTTTTCCAAATTCGGAACGGTACGATGAGGTAGTATGTTCGGTTATGATTTCTTTTTTATGAATATTTTTTTTAAGTGTGAGCAGAATCTGGCTCGGATTAACAGGTTTTGTAAGATAATCGGCAATTTTATTCCCGATAGCCATATTCATAATGTTCTCCTCTTCGCTTTTGGTAATCATTACCATAGGCACATCCGGATCAATATCTTTGATAAGCGCAAGTGTTTCGAGCCCGCTAAGTCCTGGCATATTTTCGTCGAGAAAAATGATATCAAACGTTTCTTTTTGACAAAGTTCCACTGCATCTTTTCCATTGGTGGCAGTTATAACTTCGTAACCTTTTTCCTCGAGAAATAATACATAAGCGCGCAACAAATCAATTTCGTCATCTGCCCAAAGAATTCTATCTTTCTTCATAAGCTAATTTCTTTGCTCTTCAAAATTACTTTAAATAATATTCCTGCATAAACTCAAGATACGTACGTAATGCATTTTCTTGTACCATTACATTGAGATTTGCCTGCGTTCCAACAAGGTTTCGATAACTTGCATCGCCCATATTCTGGAAAAGTGTTTTTTCTCTTACCATCCGCAACAAATACGATTTGGCTACATTGGCATCGGCAAACTGACCGATAATAACAAACTGCATACGTCCTATGGTTTCCATTGAAACTTTCAGGTTCAATATGCCATAATTGTCTGCATTATATTTATCGAACACTTCTTTTGTCTTTTCAAAATTTATACTGCCTGAAACTATTGCAAGCGCAATAAAATGTGGTTGCGAAGGTTTGTATGCAAATAAATTTTTAAACAGTGGTGCTTCAGGTTCATTCTTATCAATTGCCGGTTGTGGCGTTGATGCCTGTGTGTTAGCATTTGTTTTCTGTTCAGGCACAACCGATTTTTCGGGAACACTCGTTGTCCTTTCAAGATACTCACGATCAAGTTTATTGTCCTGATTGTTTGCTTGAGTTTGATTTTGAACCGGCGTTACTGCTGCTACTGTTTTTGTTTCCTGTGTTTTTGCTGTTTGCTTGTTGGGTGATACAGCAGTATTCTGTGTTTTTGCAGTTGCAGTTGCAACTTGTTTTACTTCAGGTTTTGCATTAACAATTTTATCGGCATGGTAAGCCAGATAATCATCGATAGTAAATACTGTTCGGAGTAAACCACAATTATTTTCTGAAATTATAATTTTCTTTATATCCGGCTTATCTATGAGGTTTTTAATCTCCTGATCGCTGTTTATTGAATTCAGATACCACGCAGTTTCGTCGTAAGTTTCGAATCCGGTAACCGAAAGTGAGTTTTGCACACTGTCGATTTTTGCAACAACCAAATCGAAATCTTTTACCATGAACCTGGAAAAATTGAAGGCTGCAATATTATAAAGCAATTTGTTTGTAAAAGAATCATCAGCAGGTATCACCAGTAATAATCTGTGACGGGTATCTTTCGAAGGATTGAAATTTTGAGCGATGTTTGTAGAATCGCCCGTCTGGAATACTTCTGAACGACGGGCAAGCAAAGTACCTTGTGAAGTGCCTTTTTTCGATTCTTTTCCTTGTTTCATCAAGGCCAAAATATCTTTCGACATGGAACTTACATTGCTTGCAGGGAAATTTGCAACCAACTCATCGAGGGCTGCGGCAAATTTTTCCTGATTTTCTGTTTTTCCAATGCTCAAAGCATTTAAAAACATAAATTTGGGCACAAGTTTCGATTGCGGATATTTTTTGATAAACGCTTCTGCATTTTGTTTTACCACCTGAAATTTACTTTGGTTAAAAGCTTGATATGTTGCACTGTATAAAGAATCCTGTACTAACAACATTTCCTCTTGCAACGCAACAAAGTTAGGATTTGCAATTAATCCTGCAAAACGGGATGATGGATATTCACTGCGTAATTTAGCGCGCCAGGTTTGAGCTGTTTCTGTCTGTCCAAGCATGGTATTCAGTAAAAACAATTGAAACAACGCTTCCGGAACACGTTCATCAGCAGGAAATCGCGAAATAAATTCATTGAAAGTTTTTGCTGCAATAGCAATATCTTCCACTTTATCTTTATAAATGTAGCCCATTTTAAACAATGCATCAGCTATCATCTCATTCGATTTCTGAATTTGAGCATCGGTAACAGGTATTTGTTGTAAGTAAAACTTAGGATCTTTGTTGTCAGTAAAAATTTCAGTATTTGTATCAGAGCCTGAGTGAGATTTAATACTGTCGGGTTTTACACTACCTGTGTTTATTGCTTTATTTTCAGTGTTTTCAGCAAAAAGCGCTGCAGATTTATTCATTCTCCGCCAGTTATCTTCTAATTTACGTTTCCCCCATTTTTTTTGAAAATCCTGCTGACCCGATTTTACGAGCGATGGATTGTAGAAATACCAATCGGCACCACCTCCCCGATTTGCAACAGGTTGTGGTGAAAAATCAGGCTCAAACCCGCCAAAACCTCTATCTGCTCCCTGTTCAACTTTCTGCGTTTTTTCAGCTTCCGCTTTCTCATCGGCAATAAGCTTTTCAATTACTTTTTTTACTACTTCGAGCCTTTTTTCTTCGGGTAAAGTAGCAAGTTTCTGTAAGCTATCCTGAAGTACTACAGTTTGATATTCAACTACAAGTTCGCCAAGTGATAATGCTCTTGAAGAAATTCTTTTATAATCAGGATAATCAACAGTGAAAATTTTAGATGCCTCATCGTAACATGGCTGAGCTTTAACATAATTTTGTTTCTCATAATACAAATCACCCATGGTTACAAGTGTAATTGCCTTATCTATGCCATTACGCGTGCTTTTTTCTACAGAAAGTGCAAAATTTTCGAGGGCTTTGGCAGTATCACCTTTTTGTAAATACGTTTTGCCGTTGGCATAATACAGTTGGTCAAGATAATCCTTGTTGTTCGGATTTTTAATCAACTTACGAATTTCTTTCCTTACTTCATTCACATTCGGGTTAAGTTCAATACTGCTTACGCGTGCGTTAAAATCCATTTCATACGAAGGAGTAAGTTTCAATACTTTACGGTATGTTTCGAGTGCTTTAACATTGTCTCCAGTACGTTGGTAAAGCTGTGCTAATATGTACGTAAATCGTTGTTTTTGATATTTGTTTTTTTCGCGCGCAAGGGTTATTTCAAGAAATGGAATGGCTTCTTTGTATTGATGTTTTTTTAATAGCAAATCGGCATTAACAGCAGTATAAAGAGGTGTAATGTTGTACGTTATGTCATTCTGATTTATTTTCGACAACAATTGTTCAGCTTCGTAAATCCAACCCATTTCAGCATAGGCTCGTGCAATCCAAAGCTGACTTTTCACTACCATTTCCTTATCGGTGGCATAATGGTGCGCTATGTACGAAAAAGTTCCTACCGATCCCATGAAATCGCCTTTATGAAATTCGGACATTGCCAGCAGCATCCATACATCTTTGAGGGCAGGATTAAATTCTTCCTGATTATAAAACAATTTGTACTCAGGATTGTTAGCTTTACGCGGATTACGTACAGGTTTTTTCTTTATTGAATGTAACTTAATGGCTTTGCGGCATTTTTCGATTGCACGATCCATATTGGAAGTTGCCACTTTAGCATTTGCAGGTTTACTTATAGGGTACATAGGTAAAACTTCCGAAAAATCTTCGACATTTGCTTTCTGAATACTTTTAATGCCTTCGTCAAAGCTCGTTTGCCCGTTAAACTTGACATTGTATTTCGTATTTATAGCCTTGTATGTACGTGTAGTCCAGGTGTTCTTGTTCATGGAACAGGCAGCTAACATCAATATCAGCAACAGACTAATGCTTGTATGTAAAAGTGTTTTTTTCAATTGAACCGTTCTTTTAACAAATGAATATCGAAAATGTATGCACAAAAATAATAACAGGAGACGATGCTCCCGAAAAATAGAAACTTAAAAAAAGCATTTCTATTGTATTTTAACTTACAAAAATAATCATTTTTAAACATAAAAATCTAACTTTGCGCCTGTTTTTCAAATTGCATTCACAAGGATAAAATTTACTGATATGTTAGTGTTAATTCTCATTCTTGCAGCATTTACTATGCTTATTATGCTGCTCACATATTTAAACCGTAGGAAAAAAAATAATGAAGTTCCAATAGAAATTAATTACAATGAAGAGTGCTGTGGTGCTCATGCTGTTTGTGAACGCGATTCACTATTGAATAAAGATTTACATATCGAATATTTCGATGATGAAGAACTCGATGCACTTGCGAATATCTCTCCCGATGAAATGACCGAAAGCCAAACTGCAATGATTGAAGAAGTCTTTTATACTCTGAAGGAAAGCGATGTCGCTGCCTGGTTAAGAAGCCTGCAACTCAGGCACATCGAACTGCCTGCATCGCTGCGTGAGCAAGCACTTCTGATTGTAAGCGAGCGAAGATAAAAAATCAGGATATATTTGTTTTTACAGGAGAGTGTTTAAGTTTTATTCGCAACCACACAATACAAAATCCTGTAAATACAAGGCTCAAAAGTCCCAACCACCAGGTTTGATCTGCTCCAACTTTATCTAAATCAGGCACATCATAATCGTTATATTGCAGATAATAAAAAATTATAGCAATAAAATTATTTGTAAAATGTGCTACAATGGGTAACCAAAGGCTTTCACTCCAAACGAGCAAATAACCAAATAATGCGCCAAGCAACAAACGCGGAATAAAACCGTAAAACTGAAAATGTACTGCACTGAAAATTACAGCAGTAATCCAAACAGCTAAAATTTTAGATTTACTGTTATTAAAAATATTGAATAAACTTCCGCGGAAGAAAAGTTCCTCGCCAAGTGCCGGTATTACTGCAATTAACACAATATTCACCGCCAACCCACTCAGCGTATCAACACTGATGAGTTTCTGTGTAAGCAGTGCAGCCTCTTCTTCTGAACTTATCAGCCATTTTTCGAGTCCCTGTAAAAAATCAGGTAACACTATTTGCTGATTGAACCATGACAATAAATTGATTCCCGGAATTGCTACAATTAACAATATAACTGTAAGAAAAATACTGGTCGCTGACGGTATTATATTCAGTTTTAAACTTTTTAAAGGCATCCTACTCCACAGCCAGGCAAGCATAAATGGTGGTAAAACAAACATGCCTACCGATTGCAACAACTGTAATACTTTCAAACTGTTAACATTTTCGATATCAGCATCGGTAAAAATATACCAGAACGATGAAAAAACAAGTGTTGATAGCGACATGACTATCAGCAACAACACGATTCGGGTAAAAATGTCCGAATTTTCGAAAAATCCTTTTTTTATGAACATATTGGGTTTACAAATAAAAACTTCTGTCACTTACACCAAATGACAGAAGTTTACATACAGTTATCTGAAAAAGATCAAGCTTTGGGTCTGGCTTCTTTCACAACCATCTGACGACCGTCAAATTCAGCGCCATTCAATTCTTCGATTGCCTTTGTTGCAGCAGCATCATCCGCCATTTCAACAAATCCAAAACCTTTTGATTTACCCGTTTCACGGTCTTTGATAATTTTGCAAGAGTCAACTTTACCATACTCTTCCATAACCCCAAGAAGGTCATTTTCGCGAACTTTGTAACTAAGGTTACCTACGTAAATGTTCATAAAATAAAAAAATGTGATTAAAAAATTGATTGATTTTTTCAAGACCATCATAAACATACGAGGTTAATATCGGAAATGCAGGTAAGCAAAATCGTGAAAATAACCAAACGAAAGAAATACGGTGTCTTAAAGTTGCAAAGTAAAATAATTATTTTTGTTTTACAAAATATTTTTTCAGGAATATTTTAATTTCACCTATAGATTGTCTGTGAAAATTGCATTTTGTTTACATTTTGTTTAAAACAGTGTTTCAAAAAAAGTTTTACGCACAATATTGTTCAACTTTCATTTGAAATTTATTAAAATAGTCAGCTTCTTGTCTGACCATTTCCCTCAATAATCCACTTGTACGAACACAACTCCTCAAGCGCCATAGGTCCGCGTGCATGTAATTTCTGTGTACTGATTCCGATTTCGGCACCTAAACCAAATTGTGCGCCATCGGTAAACGCCGTTGATACATTCGCATAAACACAGGCTGCATCAACCATTTTCTCAAAATTCTTTATATTTATTTCGTTTTCACTGACAATACATTCGCTGTGTTTCGAGCTGTAAAGTGCTATATGTTCAATCGCTTCGGAGAATGTAGGTACTGTTTTTACGGCCATTTTATAGCTGAGAAATTCTGTGCCATAACTATCGGGGGTAGCTTCATACAACAAATGTTTTGGATAATCTGTACTAAGTACCACAAAAGATTTTTTATCGGCATAGATTTCCACATTTTTTTCTGAAAGTTTATGGCACAATGCCGGTAAATCAGCAAGGCGCTTTTCATGAATTATCAAACAATCGAGGGCATTACATACGCTTACTCGGCGTGTTTTGGCATTGAAAATAATTTTTTGACCTTTTTCCAAATCGCCATATTCGTCGAAATAGGTATGACAAATTCCCGCACCGGTTTCAATCACCGGCACTCTTGAATTATCCCGTACAAACTCAATCAATCCTTTGCCACCACGCGGAATTATTACATCCACATATCCAACTGCATTCATAAGCTCAGCAGTTGCTTCACGTCCTGCAGGAAGCAAAATCACGGCGTTTTCATCAATGCCAAACTCTTTTAAAACATTTCGAATGAGTTCTACAATGGCAAAATTTGAATTAAAAGCATCGGTGCCACCTTTAAGCACGCAAGCATTACCGGTCTTAAAGCAAAGCGAAAAAACATCGAAACTTACATTGGGACGTGCTTCGTAAATAATACCCACTACACCAAACGGAACAGCATTTTTTCTGATAGTCATACCATTGGGACGTACAGTTTTCATTAATTCACGCCCGAGGGGAGAGGGCAAAGCAGCTACATTTCTTATATCTGATGCAATATCACTGATGCGTTCACTTGTCAGGAGCAGTCTGTCATATAAGGGATTTGATTTTTCCATTACTGCTACATCCAGCGCATTTGCCTGAAGAATTTTTTCGGTATTTTTCTCCGTTTCTTCAGCAAGTTTATGTAATACTCTGTTTATGGTTTGCTCATCAAGTAAATTTAAAGCGCGTGATGCTGTGAGTGCACTTTTTTTCCAATTTTGGGAATCCATATTTTTTATTCAGTGTTATGTTAGCTGTTAATCGGTGTACAAAAAAACAATATAAGTAAATGAAATATAATTATTTACCCTATAAACTTTATGAACTTTATAAATTTTAAACTAAACTCCTATTTCTGATTTATAATTTATCGTGAGCCGGATAAAATACTCCGCATTTTTCTCTGACAACATCCATGCTTTCGGCAAGCAATAAACTATCGCTCCAACTCCATTTACTACTTTGAAGTTTACCTTCGTTAATACATTGAGCTACTTCTTCAGCCTGAAATTCATAACCATTGCATTTTGTTTTAAATTTAAGCCTACGTTTTTCCCCGTTAGTATATTTTATGATGATATTTCCGGGGAAGAACCACCTATGTTCAAGTACAATTTTACCCTTTGTACCTTGAATTTCGGCAGTAATATAAGGGTCGCTTGCCATAAATGAAGAATGCATTACCGAAAGCGATCCGTCAGAATTAACAAAACTGTAAGAAGCAGAATTATCACCTCCTTGAATATCAAGCACTGCAGAAGCACTGACTTTTTCAGGTTTACCAAAAAGATAAAGTGAAAGAAAAATATTGTAAATACCAATGTCGAGAATGGTTCCGCCACAAAGCTCGATATTAAAATGTCTGTGATTTGGATTATGTTCTGACCTTATACAAAATGACGCTGTCATTAGTTTTGGCTCGCCAATTTCTCCTGCCTCAATCAGTGCTTTTGTTTTTTCTATTCGTGGCAAAAACCTGCTCCACAACGCTTCCATCAAAAACAAATTTTTCTCACGCGCGAGCGAAATCATTTGCTTTACTTCACCTGCATTCACTCCAAGTGGTTTTTCACAAAGCACATGCTTATTATTATTAAGTGCAAGCAAGGTGTTCTCAAGATGCAAATTATGAGGTGTTGCAATGTAAATCACATCAACTTCAGTATCCTTAACAAGCTCATTATAAGAACCGTAATAATTTTTAATATTGAAATTTTTTGCAAAATTCTCTGCATTTTTCAGGGTTCGGGAACCTACGGCATAAAGTTCACATCCATCAGCATAGTTCAAAGCAGTAGCAAAAATGCGCGCAATACGCCCTGTTCCAAGTATTCCCCATTTAATTTTCTTCATTTAAACCAAACTTTTTTTGACTAACAAAAAATCTACAAATCATCAATAACCATATCAATTAACTTTCCTGCCTGATATTCAAATTCTTTACGAAAATCATCGATATAATATGACACATTTTGTGAAGATGGATTGTAAATTTCAGTTCTCGGAAATTTCATTTCGAGAGATTTTATTCCACTTTTTAGATTGCTTTCGCTATTGAAGAAACGATATTTTACCACAAATTTCTGATTCTCGGGATATATTTTTTCATGCGAATAATAGAGTCCTAAACCTGCAAAATAAGGTAAAAACCAATAAGTTCCACTCAAACTGTAAATAAAATGATCAGGAAGTTTTTTTAGTTCAATTTCGAGTGTTTTATCACTAAAAAATTTGTGATATTCAAATTCCTTATCCTTGTTAATTAATACATTATTAAAGAGGTTAATAAGATATTTTTGGGGCATTTGCACATCAAACTTTTGATTCCATCCCCAATAAATAATCATTGGGAGAAAATAAGATGAATTTTTCTTTACAATAGGCTCTTCTGTTGTCACCATCAAGGAGTCGTTAATTTTGAGAACAAGATGTTGTTTACTGCACAATTCTAAAGTTTTATTCAGTGGAGCAGTTTTTTGATTCACCTGCTGGAATAATGTAGAGTTTGAAATACAAGATGTAAAAAACAGTACAATAAATACAATCAGCGTTGGATGTAAAATATCCCGCCGGTTATATCTGATGTATTTAAATACTCTATTCATTCTAAATTTAAAAAAAACTATTCAAGATACATAAAATCACAGTGAATCAGAGGTTTTTGATTTTTCTTTCCGATAATTTCACGTGCTTTTTTGCTGTCGTAACGTACTTTTCCAACCCCAATCTGATGATTGTTGCAGTCAAAAATTTTCACTACATCATCTTTTTCGAATTCACCTTCAATACGCACCACTCCTACAGGCAGTAAACTTGCAGCTTTATCTCCGGTAATAATTTCCGAAGCACGTGCATCAATATAAATTGCTCCTTTTGCAAAATCTTCGCTATGTGCAATCCACTTTTTAATACTCGAAACCTCCTCAGTGGACGAAACAAATCTTGTGCAAATCTGATTGTTATCGGGAGTAAGTAAATTTATAAGTATGTTTTCGGTACGACCGTTGGCAATATAGACATCGATGCCCTGATCGGCAATTTTTCGCGCGATGGAAGCTTTAGTGAGCATTCCGCCTCTGCCGAACGATGATTTATTGGCACTTATATAAGTTGAAATATCCTGATTTCTCTTAATTTCACGAATTACTTTAGAAGCAGGATCAGAAGGTGAACCATCGAAAATTCCATCAATATTGCTAAGTATGATTAATGCTTCCATATTCATCATTGAAGCGATAAGACCTGAAAGTTCATCATTATCCGTAAACATAAGTTCAGTAACCGAAACTGTGTCATTTTCGTTCACAATAGGAATGACACGATTTTCAAGCATCACACGCATACAGTTTTTCTGATTGAGATAATGCCTTCGACTCCCAAAATTTTCTTTCATGGTAAGTACCTGTCCTACCACAATACCATGTTCTTTAAACAATTCCCAGTAATGATTGATAAGTTTTGCTTGTCCAACGGCAGAAAACAACTGACGCTGCTCAACCACATCCATTTTCTTATCAGGATGTAAAATACTCCTGCCGGAAGCTACAGCTCCTGATGATATCAGCACCACTTCAATTCCCGATTTCCAGAAAAGAGCTATCTGATCGACTAAAGCAGACATTCGCGTTATGTCAAGTGTACCATCGGAACGGGTAATTACGTTGCTCCCTATTTTTACAGCAATTCTTTTGTATTTAAATGTCATGGAGTTGGAAATTTATGTTCTTCAAGAAAAAATTGAAAGCAGTAATTATTATTTTTCAGCATAAATTACTTGCAAAACTGTAGTACCTACAGCATGAAGTGTGTTTTTCGAAATATTTTCCATTGTATCACTAACAGTATGCCAGTAGGGAACAAAACCGCTTTTACCTGAGGGTTTATAATCAATAATGTCAATGCATGGAATTCCTGTAAGAGTATTTACATAATAGTGATCGTCGGTTACAGCTCCACCGGCTTGATGAATAAAATAATCATTAAAGCCAAGCTCCTGCGCCATATTCCATACTTTATTTACAATCGTGGCAGCATAATACTTGGAGAAGTATTCTTTGTAAAAAGTTGCATTTGCATCCCCCACCATATCCAACAAAATACCATACATGGCATTGTAAGATTGGACATGAGGATTTTTTGCCCAATATTGTGAACCCAAACACCAAGCATCTTCCGTTTTTCCACTGTAATCTTCGTGTGGTCCGTAATCTTCGGCATCAAACAATACAATATCAACGCCAACTGCCGGTAGTGAATCACTTAATTGTCGGGCAATCTCAAGGAGAACTCCAACACCACTTGCACCATCATTTGCTCCGGTTACCGGTTTATAACGATTTGCAGGGTCGGGGTCATGATCGCTCCATGGCCTACAGTCCCAATGTGCACAAAGCAGAATTCTTTTTGTTGAAGAAGGATTATATACTCCTATAATGTTCGATGCATTTAGTACATCGCCATTGTAAGCAGTAAGTTTTACATTTTGCACATGCACTTCAGCACCAAATTTTTTTAAAGTTTCGGTTAAATAAGCAGCACATTGAACATGCGCTTGAGTGTTCGGAACTCTCGGTCCAAAATCAACCTGTTTTTGTACATAATTGTATGCCGAATCGGCCGAGAAATGCAATGATGGCGATGGTATTGGATTAGGTTTTTGTTCCGTTTTTTGTGATGTTTGTCTGCATGCCTGCGTAAACAACATTGAAATAACAATTAGGATTATTTTTGACATATTTTTTGAAATTTACTTCTATTTAGTATTCAAGGAATATTTTTACTGCAATTACAAATTCCGCTTTTTTAGTTTACATATTAAATGTGAATTTGTTTGGAAAAATAATATCTCAACTGTTTTTTTCTGAAAAAATTGAAGAAAAACAACAATTTTATGGAAAAATGACAGAAATAAGCCCAAAAAGTAGCTGTAAAACATATTTTTTTATTTGCATACTTGAGAAAATAACTGTTTCTTTGCTACTGTTAACTAAACAACACAATCTTTTTTATACCTTAAAAAAACTAATACCTATAAACGCGGTGCTTTGTGAAAAGTGCCGCGGTTTTTTTATACACATACGGCGTTATAAGTCCGGAAAATCTAAATCTGTATTAAATTATAAATGTAATCCTTTTCAACCTCAAGGCTTTCAGGGCTTGGCCACAACAACAATTTTGTAGTATTACCTAATTTTATTTCATTATTTATACCCAAAACTTCTGCCGGATAAAAAACCATGGCTTTTATTAAATCAAATACAGATATTTTTCTGAAGAATTTTATATTCTCACGAATAATCTGACTTACATTTTCGGGATTTTCAGTTATAAAATCAAATATTAACGGACGATTTTTAATTGCTACATCTTCTCTTGCAATTATTTTATCAATAAAAATTATATTTTGATTTTTCGACAAATCATCTATTGTTTTTGAAGAAAATCTCTTACTAATCGAAACAATACCAGGAGTAATAATTCCATTGAAGAATTTGGTCCCGGATACTTCAGCAGCATGTTCATTTAATGGAATTAATTTCGATATCATTCCATAATCATCACTTTCAATTACTGTGTTCAATAGAAGTTTTTCTTTTGAACACATAACTCGCTGACTCGACACACGTTTCATTTTTTCGGAATATTTATCTTATTCTTATACGGAAGATGTGGCATCCTCGGTTTTAAACGCATTGTTGAATCAACGCCGGTTTCATTCTGCCATTTCAACCTAAGTGCATCGTGCACAGGTGGACTGTAACTATATGTTAAACTAATACTATCAACTACAGTTTTAATTCTCTTTTCGGGTTTATCGGTCGAAGCTATAACACCTGTAATATTTTTAACTCTGAAATTTTGCCGGGCTTTAAATCGAAGCGAATAACGTTTTAACAAACTATCTGCAAATAGAATGGTTTTTATACTATCAATAAAATTATTGTCGTAATTAACGCGTAAAACTGCCCATTCATAATATGTAGAATCCACTGGAGAGCTTCGGTGCAGAAATTTCAGTTCAAACACATCACCTGTATAAAATTCGTATTCTGAAATATGAAAGTCAACACGATTAACAGAGGAATCTTTTGAAAATGAAAAAGTTCTCTTTAAATTCCAAATGTCGATTGTTTTGTCGGCATTCGCAACCGAATCATCATATATCCGTTTTTGTTCACGAAGCAAGCTATCTTCAAGATTAAGTTTCAGAACCACTTGCTTATATATTTTACTAAACTTTTTTGGCTGGCGAGTGTACCAAACCAGGGACGAATCGAACTGTTCTTTTGTGATTTTGTGTTTTGTAAGTAAGGCATTATAATAATAAACGTTTTCACGATCATCAATGGTAGTCAGACCTTTGGTTATTAGCACACCATCGAGTTTATGCAGATCGATAAGAAAATCAATCATTTCAGGCTGACTTAACACTTTTTTAGGTGCACGATTGCATGAAACCGGCAGCAAAAGAATAATTGTTACAAGTAAAACCTGCCAACTAACTTTGAACTTCGGATTTTTTTTCTTTCTTTGATTCAAGACTTTCATTTAAATCTTTGCGGAAGAAAATCAGAATTATCGCCACAGAAATAGTAATTGCAGAATCGGCAATATTAAAAACCGGTCGAAAAAAAACTGTTTCGCCAAAATCGTTTTTTATAAGTGGAAAATAAAGCATATCAACAACTTTACCGTGCAAAAACGGTGCATATCCTCCATCAGGTGGCATAAAAGTAGCTACCTGCCCATAACTGTCACTAAAAATTACTCCATAAAAGAGCGAATCGAAAATATTGCCGGCAGCACCTGCAAGCAGTAAAGATACAGCAAGAATGAATCCGGTACGATATTGCTTTTTAATCAATCCATGAATATACCATGCAAGCCCTGCCACAGCAATAATCCGGAAAATTGTCAGAAACACTTTTCCGATAAATTCCATGCCAAAAGCCATTCCGTTGTTTTCTACAAAACAAATTTGGAACCAACTGAAAACAGGCACAGCTTCACCCAATTCAAAATTCATTTTTATATAAATTTTTGAAATCTGATCGATAAGAAGAACAATAAAAATCAGTAAAAAGGATTTTTTAGTTACAGACATAAAAAATTGATTATAAAATAAAATTCGGCAGAAGAACTTTACTCTGCTGCCGAACCTCTGTTATTCGTTTATCTGTTTTTGTCGTTTTTGGCTTCGATACTCAGGGTAGCATGAGGTACGGCACGTAACCTCTCTTTTGGTATAAGTTTACCCGTTTCGCGGCAAATACCATAAGTTTTATTTTCGATGCGCACCAAAGCTGCTTGTAAATGCTGTATAAATTTCATCTGTCGCTGTGCCAATCTGCCCGATTCCTCTTTTGAGAGCGTTACCGCACCTTCTTCGAGCACTTTAAACGTAGGCGATGTATCCATTACATCATTGCCATCCTGATTGTTTATGCCGTTTCGTAAAAGTTCATAATCTTTCTGCGCTTTTTCCAATTTTTCAAGGATAATTTGTTTAAATTCCTCGAGTTCGGCATCCGAGTATCTTGTTTTTTCTGACATAGCAAAACTTTTTAAGATATTATTAATAAATATGTAATTACATGAGTATTATCCTCAAATAAAATTGAGTGCGAAAATACGAATTTTGTTTCGGTTTGCAAATTATTTTTACATTAATTACAAAACCTGTATTACAACTTTCGAACTGAAACATTCACTTTGTAATCATCAAAATCAAGTTCGATCTGATTATCCACTTTTTCAACAAGTTTTACTTCATTTGCAAGTGTTTGCATTGCTATGTATGATGAAAATTCTCTGACAGCTTCGTCAATTTCCGGAATATTTTCAATTTCAATCGAAATACGGTCCGTTATATCAAAACCACTCGACTTACGTATGTTTTGAATACGGTTTACCAATTCACGAGCAATTCCTTCGCGCAGCAATTCACCGGTTACAGTTATGTCAAGTGCTACAGTGAGACGCCCCTCATTCGCAACCAGCCAACCGGGCATATCTTCCGTAATGATTTCAGCATCTTCTGCGGTAATCTCCACATCGCCTGAAGCAAGTTTCAGTATGAAAAGTCCATTGCGTTCAATTTCATTAATTTCATGCTTACTTAATGTGGTAAATGCCTGGGCTATTTCCTTCATTTGTTTGCCGTATTTTTTTCCCAGTGTTTTAAAATTAGGTTTAATTCTTTTCACCAGATTTTCCATTTCGGCATCAGAAGGAATTATTTCAAGTTCTTTAATATTTACTTCTGTCTTCACCAAATCTGCAACATAACCCAACTGACGGAAAGTATTTTCATCGGGTGCAGGCACTACTGCTTTGCTAAGAGGCTGACGCACTTTCTTTTCTGCTTTTTTACGCAATGCCAGTAGCATTGAAGTAGTTTGTTGAGCCAATTGCATGCATTCTTCCAGGTTGGTGTCGATTAACGAATCATCGCACTTTGGAAAATCGGCTAAGTGGACGGACTCACGACTGTCAATTCCGGTAACTCCGTTTAAATCAAGAAAAAGTTGATCAGCATAAAATGGAGCAATGGGTGCCATTAGTTTAGCAACGGTTTCCAAACAAGTGTAAAGGGTTTGATATGCCGATATCTTATCTTCTGTGTACTCTCCACCCCAATATCGTTTACGATTCAGGCGTACGTACCAGTTGCTAAGATTTTCGCCAACAAAATCTGCTATAGCACGTCCTGCACGTGTTGGTTCATAATTTTCGTAATGTTCTTCAACTTCTTTGATTAATGAATTGAGAAGTGAAAGTATCCAACGGTCAATTTCGGGACGTTTTTCAACAGGAATTTGTGCTTCCTGATTTTTAAAATTATCAACATTGGCATAGAGCGCAAAGAACGAATAGGTATTGTAAAGAGTTCCGAAAAACTTACGCCGAACTTCTTCTACTCCTTCAATATCAAATTTCAGATTATCCCACGGGGAAGCATTCGTCATCATGTACCAACGCAATGGATCAGATCCGTATTTTTCTATAGTTGTAAATGGATCGACTGCATTACCTAAACGTTTTGACATTTTGTTTCCGTTTTTATCCAGTACTAACCCATTGGATATTACACTTTTGAAGGCTACTGATCCGCGAATCATTGTGCTGATAGCATGAAGTGTAAAAAACCAACCACGGGTTTGATCTACTCCTTCGGATATAAAATCGGCGGGATAGAAGCCCCCGGATTCGACTAAGTCTTTATTTTCAAAAGGATAATGTAATTGCGCAAAAGGCATAGCTCCTGAATCAAACCAAACATCGATCAAATCAAGTTCACGTTTCATAGGTTTACCCGATGCTGAAACTAAGATAATTCCATCTACAAAAGGACGATGTAAATCAATGTTTTTTACATCGTAATTTTCAGTAGAATAATCTCCAACTTTGAAATTTTTGAAAGGATTTTCGGTCATAAATCCGGCTACAATTGATTTCTCAATTTCTTTTATTAACTCTTCAACCGATCCGATACAAATTTCTTCGCTGCCATCTTCAGTTCTCCATATTGGAAGTGGAGTTCCCCAGTAACGACTACGACTAAGATTCCAGTCCTGCAAATTCTCAAGCCATTTTCCAAATCGGCCTGTACCTGTTGAAGCCGGTTTCCAGTTTATAGTATTATTTAGTTCAATCATCTCATCGCGGCAAGCAGTGGTACGAATAAACCAACTGTCAAGCGGATAATACAAAACAGGTTTATCAGTCCGCCAGCAATGTGGATAATTATGAACATGCTTCTCAATTTTGTAGGCCAAACCTTGTTGTTTCAGCATTACACAAATATCTATATCCAAAGTAGTAACCTCCGAAGTGTCACCAGTACTTGTGGGAACAGGAGATGTTTCGTATGCATTTTTTACGAAACGTCCGGCAAACTCGCTATATTTTTTTACGTTAATATTGCTTTTAACAAAATCAGCATCCAAATCTTCAATAGTAAAAAACTTTCCGCTTTTATCTACCATAGGCTGACGGTTCCCATCTTTGTCTATTAACAACAGCGGTGGAACACCGTTTTGTTTTGCCACACGGTCGTCGTCGGCACCAAAAGTTGGCGCGATATGAACGATTCCGGTACCATCTTCAGTGGTTACAAAATCGCCGGCTATAACACGAAAAGCTCCTTCTCCGGGATTAACCCAGGGAATCAGTTGTTCATATTCAAGCCCGACTAATTCTGCACCTTTGCATTTACCAAGAATTTCGAATTCATTTTTTCCTAAAACATGACCTGTTAATGCCTCTGCCAATATCACATAACAAGTGTGTTTTGTATATGGATTATTTGTTTTTACCAGTACGTAATCGATATTTGGACCAACGCAAAGAGCTGTATTTGAAGGTAAAGTCCACGGAGTAGTTGTCCAAGCAAGAAAATACACACTATCCACATCCTCATCTGAAGGCAGAGAAAGTTCATTAAACACCCTTTGTAATTGAACGAAATTCTTTTCTTCCTTCGTTTCTCCTCCTTTGGAAGGTACTGTAGGGAGGTGAAACTGTGCCACACAAGTTGTATCCTTCACATCACGATAACAGCCGGGTTGGTTTAGTTCATGTGTAGAAAGTCCTGTGCCTGCAGCGGGCGAATAAGGCTGTATAGTATAACCTTTATAAAGTAAGCCTTTGTTATATAATTGTTTTAATAACCACCATAATGTTTCAATGTATCGATTATCGTATGTAATATATGGATCGTTCATGTCCACCCAGTAACCCATTTTAGTGGTAAGGTCTTCCCACTCGCGGGTATATTTCATTACATCGCGCCTGCAAGCTGCATTGTATTCATCAACAGATATTTTTTTACCAATATCTTCTTTGGTAATCCCAAGCGATTTCTCAACACCAAGTTCTACAGGCAGTCCGTGAGTATCCCAACCTGCTTTACGTTTTACCTGAAAACCCTGCATAGTTTTATAACGGCAGAAAATATCCTTAATAGTACGTGCCATCACATGATGAATGCCCGGCATACCATTTGCCGAAGGAGGACCTTCATAAAATACATAAGTCGGCTTTCCCTCACGAATTTCTATACTCTTGTGAAACAAATCGAGTTCCTGCCAACGTTTAAGTTGTTCTTTATTAACTTCAGAGAGATTTAGACCGGAATATTCCTTAAATTTTGTCATATTCTATTTATAACGATAAAAAATGGAACGATGGATTAAGAAAATCGTCTTCTTAAATTAGTTTTCAGATCAACCAATAAAATAATCAAACAATTAACCAATCAACTAATTTACTGATTAACTCTTAATTCAGGGGTGCAAAATTACAAAAAAACGTTGTAATAAACATAAAAAAAACCACAAACATACGTTCGTGGTTTTTTAAGTTATCATAAAAATCAATTTATTTTTCTTCCGTCATGCGTTTTGTTGCAGCATAATTGATTTTAAGGGCGTTTGCATTGCGCAATTCTTTTTTGATATCGTTTATAATACCCATTTTAGTATCTTTATCTGCTTTAATGGAAACAACCATTAGGGGTTGATCTTCCTCTTTCATCGCACTGCGTTCGTTAATAATAAACTGTTGTAATTCAGATACATCAGCAAATGCATCGCCTAACTGAATACGTGTTTCAGAACCATAGAGTCTTTTATAATCCTCCATAGGTTTTCCGACATAAATGTAACGTGTAAGCGATTTATTTTCGAGTTTTTCTGCTTCCGATGCCATTGGAGACTGAACCCTAACCTTAAATGTTACCTCTTTCATGGTTGTAACAGCCATGAAGAAAAACAGGAACATAAATATAATGTCGGGCAATGACGATGTAGATAATCCCGGAGTTTTTCTTTCTTTATCTTTTCTTATCTGTGCCATTATTTTACCCTTCCATAATTTTTAGGTTCTGCTTCTGATATCTTTTGCGGATATGCAGCCTGAATTGCTTTCTTTTTATCCTCATCCAAATCGTTATACAACTTACCAAATTTTTCTTTAGCAAGTTCGTTACGCAATTCGTTGTATGCTGCTACCAGTTCATTTTGAACATCTAAATACGCCTGATACTGTGTATCAACATCATTCTGTAGAGAAATAACATGATCTTTCGTAATTTCTATTTCTCCGAGCAGTGGTATGTTTACCAATGTTCTAACTGGCATATTCGGATCGTTTGCTTCATTCTTGATAAATTCCTTTGTTTTTGCTTTTAATTCGCTGAGATTCATTTCATTGTTTTGAACAAGCAACTTATTTTCGCTATTGATTTTTACAACGAATAAGTTACGCTTGTTTACATCTACAGGCGGAATTTCAACATCAGGAGGCAAAGGTGGCGGAAGTCTTCGAGAGAGTCCGGTACTTGTACTCATAGATGTTGTTACCAGGAAAAATATCAGGAGTAGAAACGCAATATCGGCCATCGAACTTGAATTAATCTCGCCGGAACTTCTTTTCTTTCCCATATTTTTAATATTGTGATAGAGTAAAAAAAATTACTCGGTTAAATTAATTATTTTAACTTTCTATAAATAGCTGTGCCTGCTATAGTTAGGAGTAAACCTGCAAACAATGCGTACATAGAATAAATGATCATATCGGTAAAACGGGCCCAAAAACCTACGTTTTCTGTTCCTTCATAACCGATAATAGATATTTTTTCTTCGCTACCTAAAACCCATCCTACTACGAAAATAATTATAAAAAACACTATTGGAATGAGACTTTTTAATGCTGCTGCAGGACTTGAAGCAAGTTTTTTTAAAAATCCTACTAAAGTAAGAACAAGTGTGATTGCTAATGTCAGGAAAAGCAGGAAGTATGTCCAATAAAGTAATGTATCGGTAAATTTTGGTACATCCATCGATTCCTCCCCGACTGTCAACGGCGTAGAATAACCTCCGACATATATCAGTGCAACAAGCACAACCGATACAAGACCAAGGATTAAAACCGCTCCTCCGGAAATTCTTTCAATTAATTTTGACATAATTTAAAACGGTTTTACTGATTTATTTTTTTGAGTGTTTTACAATAATATCGAGCAGTGAAATAGAAGAGTCTTCCATATCATTTGTCATGCCTTCGATTAATGTAAGGATATAATTGAAGAATACCTGAAGTATCATAGCAGTGATAAGACCGAATACAGTTGTTAGAAGAGCAACTTTCATACCACCTGCTACAACAGTTGCTGAGATATCACCTACCTGCTGAATTTTGTCAAATGCCTGGATCATACCGATTACAGTACCCAAGAATCCTAATGAAGGAGAAATGGTAATAAAAAGTGAGATCCATGTTAAATTCTTTTCGAGCAAACCAAGTTGAACTCCACCATACGAAGCAACAGATTTTTCAACCACTTCGATTCCTTCATCGTAACGGGAAAGTCCCTGATAGAAAATTGAGGCTACCGGTCCGCGAGTATCACGGCATACTTCCATAGCTGCCTGAACACCACCTTTTTCCCATGCTTCATCTATTTTGGTGAGAAGTTTTTTGGTGTTAGTAGCTGAAAGACTGAGATACAAAATACGTTCGATACAGAGTGCTAAACCTACGATAAGACAGAATGCGATAGGAGCCATCCAGCCTGCACCACCTTCGATAAATTTCTGTTTCAAACCTTTGTGCATCCCTCCGCCTTCGGCATCGGCTGCCGGAGCTTCTGTAACCTGTACCTGATCGGCTGTTGCAGAGTCAGTTACTGCTGCTTGTTCGGTTTTTGTAGAATCTTTTTGAGCAACTACTTTTAAAGTACTTCCAAAGCTGAAGATTGCTACGATTGATAAGATTGCAAATACTTTTTTCATTTTACTTGTTTTTAAAATTTTAAATTATTGTTTCTGTTTTGTTTATCTGATAGTTTTAAATTTCTAAATTTATTTGCGGAGAGGAAGAGATTCGAACTCTCGATACGATTCCACACCGTATACACGCTTTCCAGGCGTGCCTCTTCAACCACTCGAGCACCTCTCCATATTAGGGGGCGAAGTTAAGAAAAAAAATACGAAATGCAATAATTTTCGATGTTTTTGTAAATCAGTTTGTAAATTTATTTTCAAAAAAAGAAAATTATACAGTTTTTCATATTAATCGGAAAATTTTCATCGCGTTTTCCGTTGTCTGATTTTCTATTTGATAGTAAGGAACTTTATATATTTCGGACAATTTTTCTGCTATCAATCGAATATATGAACTTTCGTTTCTTTTTCCACGATGTGGAACTGGTGTTAAATAAGGGGCATCTGTTTCTAACACCAATCTGCTTAACGGTACTTTTTCAAGTGTAGTAGTTAATCCTGAATTTTTAAACGTTATGACTCCGTTTATTCCAAGCATAAAACCTTCGTATTCAAGTAATTTTTCAGCCTGTTCACATGTTCCGGTAAAACTATGGAAAATACCTTTTAATCCTGAATGCTGGTATTGAGCCATTACTTGTAATGTTTCGTCAAACGAATCTCTGATATGTATAATAACGGGTAAATTCAATTTTATTGCCCATTCAATTTGTTGATTTAAAGCTATAACTTGTTGTCTGTAATATGTTTTATCCCAGTATAAGTCAATACCAATTTCACCAACGGCAATCCAATTACGGCTTTTCAATTCATTTTCGACTATTTTAAGTTCCGCTTCGAAGTTTTCATTCACACTTGTGGGATGTAAACCGATAGCTGCATGACAATAGCCTGGGAATTCACTTTCGAGCTTCAACATTCGTGGAAGAGATTCACTGTCTACATTCGGGAGAATAATGTGTTGTATTCCTACAGACTTTGCCCGTTGAATAATTTCAAAGTGGTCCGTATCGAATTCTTCAGAATAAATATGAGAGTGGGTATCTATCATCTAATTAGAAAAAAAGTTACGTGTTACGAGTTACAACGGAACGAGTTACAACGGAACGAGAGAAGATTCTGAACTTGAAACACTGAGACTTTTTAACACAGAACAACATGGAATTTCTTTTCAACAATCGAACACAAAACACTGAACTTGGAACACCAAATACTCTATTCCCACTCAATAGTTGCAGGTGGTTTTGAGCTGATATCATATACTACGCGATTTACACCTTTTACTTTGTTGATTATTTCGTTGGAAACTTTGGCAAGAAACTCATAAGGAAGCTGCGCCCAATCGGCGGTCATTGCATCGGTTGAGGTAACCGCGCGTAAAGCTACTGCATTTTCATAAGTACGTTCATCGCCCATAACGCCTACCGACAGAATGGGTAAAAGTATTACGCCTGCCTGCCAAACTTTATCGTATAGATTCCATTCGCGTAAACCTTTAATAAAAATATCATCTGCATCTTGCAGAATTCTTACTTTTTCGGGGGTTATATCACCAAGTATTCGTACAGCAAGTCCAGGTCCGGGGAATGGATGACGTTTTATCAGATGGTGCATCATTCCCAACTCTATACCAACTTTCCGGACTTCATCCTTGAAAAGCAAACGTAAAGGTTCACAAAGCTTTAAATTCATTTTCTCGGGTAAACCCCCAACATTATGATGCGATTTGATGGTTTTTCCGGTAATAGAGAGTGATTCAATAATATCAGGATAGATAGTGCCTTGAGCCAACCATTTCACATCTTCTATTTTATGCGCTTCCTTATCAAAAACATCGATAAAAGCTGATCCAATAATTTTTCGTTTCTTTTCAGGGTCAGTAACGCCGCTCAACAAAGTGTAAAAATAATCGTTGGCTTTAACGCCTTTTACGTTCAGACCTAGATGTTCGTAATCGCTTAAAACATTTTCGAATTCATTTTTACGAAGCAAACCATTATCAACAAAAATACATGTAAGATTTTTACCAATGGCTTTATTCAACAACACTGCTGCTACCGAAGAATCAACACCACCGGAAATGCCAAGAACTACTTTATCATCGCCTAATTGTTCTTTTAATTGACGTATGGTAGTTTCAATAAACGAAGCGGGCGACCAATCGCGTTTGCAACCACATATTTTCAGAAAATTTTCCAACAATTGCATTCCATCCAGCGTATGATATACTTCGGGATGAAATTGTACTCCCCAAGTTTGTTCACCTTTAATCTTATAAGCAGCATTTTCTACATCAGCTGTACTTGCAACTTTCTTGAAATTTGAAGGTATATGTGTAATTGAATCACCATGCGACATCCATATTTGTGAACCTTCGTTTATATTTTCGAACAATTTATCTTCAGGGTCGATGAATTCAAGATTTGCTCTCCCATATTCTCTGCTTCCGGCTGGTTCTACATTTCCACCTGAAAGAAACGCCATAAGTTGTGCGCCATAACAAATTCCCAAAACAGGAACTTTCCCCTTGAACTGGTTTAAATCAATTTTAAAACCGGTTGGGTCGTAAACTGAAAAAGGACTTCCTGACAGAATTACTCCTTTGATTTCTTCATTGAGTCCGGGAAACTTATTGTAGGGTAATATTTCGCAATACTCGTTTAACTCACGCAAACGGCGACCAATTAACTGAGTGGTTTGTGAACCAAAATCGAGAATGATTATTTTTTCCATCGAGAGAGAATGATTTTGAAAAGTTGTGCAAAAATACAAAAAAAGAAGATACGAATTATATAGTTTCAGGGTTTCAGGGTTTCAGGTTTTCTAATTTTAAAGTTTATAAAGTTGTAAGCTTGCGTGATTTTATAGAGGTTCATAAAAATTGAATGAAAAAGTTTAAAATTTCCATTTTCTCATTTTCTTATTGAGACATTGACTCATTGACTCATGGTAGCGAAGCGAACATCCCGCAAGGCGGGATTGGCACATTCAAATATATTTATTTCAACAATAATGAACTATCACCATAACTTAAAAACCGGAAATTATTCGCTAGTGCATAATCGTAAATTTGTCGCCAGTTACCATCGACAAAGGCAGATACAAGCAATAGTAATGTACTTTTAGGTAAGTGGAAATTTGTTATCATGCCGTCAACAATGCGGAAACGAAATCCGGGTTTTATCATTATTTGAGTGCCTGCATTTAATATCATCATATTATTTTTTCTCAGATAATTTAAAATATTTTCCAATGCTTGTTGTAAAGAAATTTCATTACTATCGGTGTATGGTTCCCACTGCTGAATATTGAATGTTTCTGCTGAAGGCTCAATGTGAAGTTTTTTACCAATATAATACAAGCTCTCGAGCGTACGAACAGTTGTGGTTCCCACTGCAATTATTTTTTTATCGGCTGTTAAAATGCGTTCAATTGTTTGCCGATGCACCGAAAACATTTCAGTATGCATTTCGTGGTCGGTTATCATCTCTGTTTTTACAGGTTGAAAAGTTCCTGCTCCAACATGTAATGTAACTTCATCGAAATCAATATTCTTTTTTTCAAGCGATTTGAAAACGTATGGAGTAAAATGCAAACCGGCTGTAGGCGCCGCAACGGATCCTTTTATTTTTGAATAAACGGTCTGATAGTTCGTCAGGTCGCTTTCTTCGGTTTCACGATGTAAATAAGGTGGAATGGGTAAAACACCTGCTTCTTCAAGTATATCGGCAAATGTAATTTCTTTATTATTCCAGCTAAAACGTACTAAATGAATATTGCCATTGGTGTGGATTTTTTCTGCTCTTAAAACACATTTTTCTTTACCAAATGTCATATCTTTAGTTAGTTCGGCCGATTTCCATTTTTTAAGATTTCCAATCATACATTTCCAAATGCATGTATCGTTAGAGGAAAGCGAAAGCGCATAATCAGCAGGTTCAGCAGGTTCAAGACAGAAAATCTCAATTTGTGCCCCGGTGTTTTTTCTGAACAGCAGTCGAGCCCTGATTACTTTTGTATTATTATAAATCAACAATGAACTTTCAGGTAAATAATCGGAAATATTCGAAAAAATATCCTGTGAAATTTTTCCATGCTGATAAATCAGCAGTTTAGACGCATCGCGTATAGGCAAAGGATAACGGGCAATACGTTCATCAGGAAGTGGATAATTAAATTCGTCAATATGTAGTGTCATTTTTTACAGTCATATATTTGGACAAGGGTTGAGATAAATGTTGTATTTTTGTGCAAAATTAATGAAAGCTGATAGTTTTACAAAAAATATAGTTCAAGCATAATAAAAGGATACTTAGATTACATTATGATAAAAAAAGGCGACCGCGTAAGATTTCTGAACGCAACCGGTGGTGGAATTGTAGCACGCATTGATGAAAAAAACAATCTTGTTTATGTTGAAGATGAAGATGGCTTCGAAATCCCGACATTAACACGGGATTGTGTGGTGATACCACAAATAAACGAAACCACCAATTTCCCTAAAAAGGATTTTTCATCAAAATTACAAAACGAAGAACCTCTACTTGATTCAAAAAAAAATCAAAATAAAATGGTTGAAGCAACGGAAAAACCTTTGGTAGAAATTATTGAAACTGCTGAAGGTGACATTCTAAAAGTTTTTCTGGCTTTTGTACCGCAGGATATTAAAAAACTTCAGACTACCCCGTACACTTTGTATTTGGTTAACGATAGTAATTATTTTCTCTACTATAATATCATAACAAGAAAAAACGACACTGAACATGTAAGTTTTTCTCAAGGAATGATTGAACCAAATATTTTGGAAGAAATTGGAATATTAAACAAGGAAGATCTGAATAACTGGTCGGAAATTCGGACTCAAATCGTTGCTTTCAAACAAAACAAAAGTTATCAGCCACAAAATGTAATTGATGCAACTTTAAAAATTGACCCTGTGAAATTTTATAAGCTTCACAGTTTTACCGAAAACGATTTTTTCGAAGAAGAAGCGATGCTGATCGATATAATTTCGGAATTGGGGAAAGTAAAATTAAAAGAAATTTCACCAACTGAAATCAAAAAAGCTATGCTTATTAAGGAAAAATCCGAAAAGCCTAATCCAAAACACATTGTAACATTGAAGAAACCCGAAATTATTGAAGTTGATTTGCATATCAATGAGTTAGTTGACACGACCGCAGGGTTGAGCAATGCCGATATGCTACAATTACAACTCGATAAATTTATCAACATTCTTGCAGAATATAAGAATAAAAAAGGACAGAAAATTGTGTTTATACACGGAAAAGGTGAAGGAGTTTTACGCAAAGAAATAGAAAAACTGCTGAAAACGCGTTACAAAAATTACTATTTTCAGGATGCTTCGTTTCGTGAATACGGTTTTGGTGCTACAATGGTAACGATAAAATAAAAAATTGCCCCAAAACCCTTTAAGAGAGAGTTTTTTGAGGCAAGTTTTTTAACTTTATAAAAATATTTAAATCGATAAAATCTGAACCACTCCCAACAGTTGTTCGTTTACAGGTTTATCATCTTTAATAGCTTTAGTAAACGGAACATGCACAATTTCGTTATTCACAATACCAATCATAATGTTTCGTTGCTCATCGAGCAAAGCATCGATGGCTGCTACGCCCATACGGCTTGCTAAAATTCGGTCGTAAGCAGTTGGTGAACCTCCCCTTTGGATATGTCCGAGAATGGTCACGCGTACATCATACTCAGGATGTTCTTTGCGCATACGTTCAGCTAATCCGTTAGCCCCACCGGTAACATCGCTTTCAGCAACAATAACAATACTGCTGTTTTTTGATTTACGGAAACCATTTCTAATTAATTCATCGAGTTGATCTACTTTTGTTTCACGTTCGGGAATGATAGCAGCTTCTGCACCTGAAGCCAAAGCACTGTTCAATGCAAGGAAACCGGCATCGCGCCCCATTACTTCTATGAAAAACAAACGTTCGTGCGAAGTGGCAGTATCTCTGATTTTGTCTACAGCATCGAGAATTGTATTTAGTGCTGTGTCATAACCAATAGTGGAGTCGGTTCCGTAAAGGTCGTTATCAATAGTTCCGGGCAATCCGATAATCGGTACATTATATTCCTGAGCAAAAATTCTCGCTCCTGTTAAAGTTCCATCGCCACCAATTACTATCAATGCATCAATTTCTTCTTTCACCATATTTTCGTAAGCAAGTTGACGCCCTTCAGCAGTCATAAATTCCTTACAACGTGCACTTTTTAGAATTGTGCCTCCCTGTTGAATAATATTACTGACGTTTTGTGTTTGAAATTCTACGATTTCGCCGGTAATTAATCCTTTGTAGCCTCTGTAAATAGCTTTTACTTTCATGCCATTAAAAATGGCGGCACGTGTAACTGCACGTATAGCAGCATTCATACCGGGCGAATCGCCTCCGGATGTAAGTATGCCGATACATTTAATTTCGTATTTCATATTAATATTGAATAATGATGGTTCAACAGAAAGTTAAAACGCTAAACGATAAATTAATTGCGGCAGAAAAAGAAACGTTATAAAACTAATGATGATTGCATTTTTTCAATTTGTGAAGCTACTTCTTCCATGAGCCAACGTGGAGTTGATGTGGCACCACAGATACCTATTTTTTTTGTCAGGTCAAGTTTTAATTCTTTTACATCGTCGATTGAAAAAATCATGTACGATTCAGGATTAATCGATTTTGCATGTTCGAATAAAACTTTACCGTTCGAACTTTTTTTGCCGCTAACAAAAATCAATATATCATTTTGCTGTGCAAAGGTAGTAATATTCGGAATTCTATTCGCAACTTGTCGGCAAATTGTATCAGAATATTCAAATTGATCGCTGTCCTTAACTTTTTCTGAAATTGTTTTTACCAAATTATTAAAACCTTCGAGCGATTTGGTGGTTTGTGAAAACAATCTGATTTTCTTATTAAAATCGAGTTTTTCAAGTTGGCTTTCGTTTTCGACAACTATGGCATTATTTTCTGTTTGTCCTTTTAGTCCAATTACTTCGGCATGTCCGTTTTTTCCATAAATTACTATCTGAGTTTCATCATCAGATTCTTCGTAAGCATTTCGGATACGCGATTGCAATTTAAGCACGACCGGACAAGAAGCATCAATAAGCCTGATATTGTTTTTGCGAGCAATTTCATAAGTACGTGGAGGTTCTCCATGAGCGCGGAGTAACACTTTGGCATCGTGCAATTGTTCAAACTGCTCATAATCTATGGTTATCAGCCCCATTTTTTCAAGCCTGCCAACTTCTTCTTCGTTGTGTACAATATCGCCCAAGCAATATAGAGTTCCACCTTTAGCAAGTTCTTCTTCGGCTTTTTTTATGGCTTTTACTACGCCAAAACAAAAACCTGATTTATTATCAATTTCAACTCCCATTATTCTATTTTGTTAATTAACTGATGAAACAAATTTGTTATCATAAATTTGAATCAGTCTAACGTTTTTTGGGCAAATAATGTTCGCAAAATTTCTTGTTGTTGATCGGGAGTAAGGTCAGAATTATCAATTACTATTGCATCAAGTGCTTTCCTGAGCGGACTTTCGGCCCTATTTTCGTCCCGAAAATCTCGTTCTGCAATATTTTTCATTACTTCTTCGAAATTTACGGTTTCGCCTTTGGCTATCATTTCGTCCATGCGGCGGCGAGCTCGGATTTCCGGTTTTGCAGTAAGAAATATTTTAAGATCAGCATCGGGAAAAACCACCGTACCAATATCCCTGCCATCCATTACAATACCTTTGTTAGTTCCCATCAATTGTTGTTGCCTTACGAGTTCTTTACGCACAAAACCCAAAGTACTTACACGACTTGCGCCATTTGCTACTTCCAGAGTACGTATTTCAGACTCTACATTTTCATCGTTCAGATAAATTTCGGTTTTTCCTTCTGTATTGGTTTTAAAAGAAAGTTTGATTTCAGCTATGTGATTTTGGAGTTGTGCTTCGTCGATCTTTGTATCGGTAAGCCAACCTTTTCGAATAGCATAAAGCGATACAGCACGATACATAGCACCAGTATCAACATAAATATAGCCGGTTTCACGTGCAAGGGTTTTAGCCATTGTACTTTTCCCACACGATGAATATCCATCAATAGCAACAATTATTTTTTTCATTTTTGATAGAACAAAGAACAAAGAACAAAGACAAAAGATTAACTGACGACTGACTACAGACGACAGATAACTGATCACCAATCACCAGTCAACTAATTAACCAAATTCTACATCCTGAATTCGTTCAGAGCTGTAGTAATTGAAAATTGATATGCGTAATTACCTACCTGGAACTGGCTCATGCCAAATCCAACTTGAAATTTATAAAGTTTTATTCCGCCGCCAAACGAAAAGCCTGCCATGCTTTTAAAGCCGGGCATTTTCATTTCCTGACTCCGACGATGATTATATGAAGCAGCTAAGTAAAAATTTTTCCCGGGAAGAAATTCAACACCAATAACAGCATGACGAAAAGCCATATCAATAAATTTAATATCTTGCTCTGATGTATTTGAATTAAAACTACTTTTTCTATCAACCCTGTAACTCAAATCCCATTTTTGCAAATTATGCAGGTTAAGCGAAAAACGGAAGGGGGCATGATTCAGTTTTTTAGTAACTCCTAACATAATATTAAAAGGAAGTGGTTCGTAATGTTGACCATCTTCATCGGAATAATAACCTTTTAGCTGCGTACCAATATTTTTCAACACTAATCCGGCTGAAAAATAATGCTCAGGCAGTTTGTAACTCGCTCCTAAATCCACCGCCAAACCAAAACTTGAATATTTTTCGTAAGCCGAATAAACAGGTTTGAATGTTCCTCCAACCGAGATTCTATCAGTTAAAGGACGCGAATAAACAATATTTATCGCCATATCTTTAGCAGTGAAGTAATTAATAACTTCCGGGGTAGAATTTACTTCATCAGCATATCTGAATGAACCGAAATCGACATACTGTATTCCGGCTGCAAAAAAGTTTTTCCCGAAATTCCTTCCATACACAGCCGATCCGAACTTAATGTCGGCAAGATAATTTGCCATATTCAAACCAATTACATTATGGGTTTCTGAGGTAAGTAAAGCAGGATTCTGAAAAGCGAAATTAATATCATTATCATTCACCGAAACATTAGCTGTTCCTAAAGCTGCAAGCCGGGAAGAAACGGGCAAATCAAGAAACTGATACACACCCTTCCCAGCCTGTGAATGTGCAAAAAAACTGAAAAACACAAAAAAAGTGATCAGTAAAAACAATTTTGGTATTAATATTGAGTTATTTTTCAAAGCGTTATATTTTTTAATGGTTCATTAAAAACAAGTTTCAAAGATACATCATTTTTTGATACCTGCAGAATTGGCTTCTAAAATCAAATAAACGGGAAAAATTTAAAAATTATATTTCTAAGGTATAAAATTGCACATAAAATGTCGAAAAACACAAAGTTTGAAAAAAAATTGAACACTTAAATATACATTTTAAAAAAATATAGTACATTTGTACATTCGAATCAAACTAATACATATATAATATCTTATGAACGCAAAGAAATCGCCCAACGCTACTTTAGAAGATAAAAAATTCATGTATCTTCTTATGGGTTTAGTAATGGTTTTATCGTTGTTTTACATTGGTTTAGAGTGGACAAAATCAGAAGTTACAGTTTACGAAGGAGATTTTGCTTCGCAGTTGGCTGAAGAAGAAATTGAAATTATTCAAACTGCGCAGGAGCTTCCTCCTCCCCCTCCTCCTCCCGCTCCTGAAATTGTGGAAATTATAAACGTTGTAGAAAATGATGTTCAGGTGGCAGAAGTTGAAATCAACACCGAAGACGATAAAAATAAAGCTGTTGACATGACTCCACCAGCAACTACTATCGGTACAGGAATTGTTGAAGAAGAAGACATTGTTGTATTCCAGGTCGTTGAAACAATGCCTTCATTTCCAGGTGGCGATGCAGCTCTTTTCAAATTTTTGAATGATAACATTAAGTATCCGGTTATTGCACAGGAAAACGGTATTCAAGGTCGTGTAATCTGTCAGTTTGTTGTAAACCGCGATGGCTCTATCGTAGATGTGGAAGTTGTACGTAGCGTTGACCCCAGTCTCGATAAAGAAGCTATTAGAGTTATCAAAGCTATGCCAAACTGGGCACCCGGAAAACAAAGAGGGAAAGCAGTGCGTGTTAAATACACATTGCCCGTAAACTTCAGATTGCAATAATTTTTACAACTGAACAATCATCTTTTACGATTGCACCAACGGTCAGTCGGTACAGTATTTAAAACCGTTTGGGTTACACCAAACGGTTTTTTCATAACAATAATATGAAGACAGAAATATATCAGGAAAAAGCTGTTCTTGTGGGACTTATCACCCAACAACAAAATGAAGCTAAAGCACGCGAATATCTCGATGAACTTGCCTTTTTGGCAGATACTGCCGGGGCAAAACCCGAAAAATATTTCTTTCAGAAAATTGATTACGCAAATCCCCGCACATTTGTAGGGCCGGGAAAACTTGCTGAAATTAAGCAATATATTGACGAGAATGAAATTGGAATTGTAATTTTCGATGATGAACTTACGCCAAAACAATTAAAAAATATTGAAGCGGAACTTAAAGTCTTAATTCTTGACCGTACGAATCTTATCCTTGATATTTTTGCAAAAAGAGCACAAACTGCCAATGCAAAAACACAGGTAGAACTTGCTCAATTACAATATATGTTGCCAAGGCTTACACGTTTGTGGACACACCTGGAGAGGCAGCGAGGTGGTATAGGTATGCGTGGACCGGGTGAAACGCAAATTGAAACCGACCGGCGAATAATTCTAAGCAAAATTTCGTTGCTCAAACAGAATTTGAAAGAAATTGACAAGCAAATGACCACCCAACGTAAAAATAGGGGAAAAATGGTAAGGGTTGCGCTGGTTGGGTATACCAACACAGGAAAATCGACATTAATGAACCTGTTGAGCAAATCAGATGTGTTTGCCGAAAATAAACTTTTTGCTACGCTTGATACCACCGTACGAAAAGTTATTGTTGATAACCTTCCATTTTTACTTTGCGATACTGTTGGATTTATTCGCAAACTTCCGCATCATCTCGTTGAGTCATTTAAATCTACCCTCGACGAAGTGCGTGAAGCCGACCTGCTGCTACATGTAGTTGACATTTCGCATCCCAATTTTGAAGAACATATACAGGTTGTAAATCACACTTTGCGAGAAATTGAACACAAGGAAAAACCTGTTATTCTTGTTTTTAATAAAATTGATGCTTTTGCACATGTACATAAAGATGAATTTGATCTCACACCCGTAAAACGGGAAAATATTACGCTCGAAGAATTACAAAAAACCTGGATGGTAGGATTGAACAACGAATGTGTTTTTATTTCGGCCAAACATAAACAAAATATTGAACAACTTAAATCATTGATGTATAATAAAGTGAAAGAAATTCATGTTGAGAGATATCCTTACAATGATTTCCTTTTTGAAAAATATGATAACCTGAGCGAAGAAAATGATGTATTGAATAGTTAGATATTTTTTTCAAATGCCTCCTTTTTAGCGTAAAGATTTATTCATATAATCTCTCAATCTAGTTATTAATAAAGGTTTTACATCTATTAAATAAAATCACATAAAATTATTATCTAATGAATAATTATCGCAATCTCACAGAAAAAGAAATAGCTACACTTACAGTTTACGGTTGCACTTCCGAAAATTGGGATAATGTAAAAGTTGCTGAAAGTTTTAATCCGTCTTATGTATCGAATGTACATTTCTCCGGAAATATTAAACTGGGAACTTATGAACATATATTTGAACTTGCAGGCGGACTAAAAAAACACTCCGGTATTTATAATTGTACTTTGCATAACTGCAACATTGGGAATAATGTTTTTATTGATAAAATTCATAATTATGTGGCAAATTATACAATCGGTGATGAAACCTATATAGAGAACGTGAATTTAATAGTTACCGATAAATCTTCCACATTTGGGAATGGGGTAATGGTTCCTGTAATGAATGAAGGTGGAGGTCGTGAAATTCCTATTTTCGATCGTCTTTCAGCGCCACTCGCATATATTTTAACTTTATATCGCCACAGACCGGTTTTAATCCAAAACCTTCAACAAATGATTGACGAATATTCTCAAAAACAAAAATCGGATCACGGATTTATCGGAAATAAAGTACACATTGTAAATTGTGGCACTATTCGCAACGTGCGTATTGGCAACAGTGCTATCATTGAAGGTGCCTCAATCCTTGAAAATGGTTCAGTGAACAGCAATGCAGAAGCCCCGGTAATAATAGGTTCAGGTGTCAAATGCAACGATTTTATTCTCAGTTCCGGTGTGTCAGTTACAGATTCGACACTGATCTCGAAATGTTTTATCGGTCAAGGTTGTATTTTAGGAAAACATTATTCAGCTCTCGATTCACTCTTCTTCTCTAACTGTCAGGGAATGCACGGTGAAGCAACTGCAATTTTTGCAGGTCCTTACACTGTTTCGCATCATAAGTCCACATTGTTAATTGCGGGAATGTTCTCGTTTTTAAATGCCGGAAGCGGTTCGAACCAAAGCAACCATATGTATAAATTAGGCCCGATACATCAAGGAATTTGCGAGCGAGGTGCTAAAACTACCAGCGATTCTTATTTGCTTTGGCCTGCTAAAATTGGGGCTTTTACTTTGGTTATGGGGCGTCATTACAAACATTCCGATACCTCAGACTTACCATTTTCATACCTGATTGAAAATTCTAACGACAGTTTTCTGATACCCGGTGTAAATTTACGAAGTGTTGGTACCATACGTGATGCTCAAAAATGGCCTAAACGCGACAACAGGAAAGACAGTAACAAACTCGACCCAATTAATTTCAATTTGCTGAGTCCATATACTATCAGCAAAATGATGAAAGGGGTAACCGTTTTACGTAATCTGCAAAAAATTGCAGGAGAAACTACCGAAATTTATGCATGGCAAAATTGCAGCATAAAAAATTCATCTCTTCGCAAAGGAATTGATTTATACACACTGGCAATTAACAAATTTCTTGGAAACTCTCTTATAAGCCGACTTGGAAATACAGTATATAAAAATTTGGATGATCTTCGCAATAGGCTTCGCCCAGATACAGAAATTGGTTCGGGCGAATGGATTGACCTTTCAGGACTTATCACTCCTAAAAATGCTATCGAACATTTACTCGATTGTATTGAAGATGGCAGTTGTAACCTTGAAGATATTCATGCAAGACTATGGGAAATGCATAGCAATTACTACACTTACGAATGGACCTGGGCGAAAGAGAAACTTGAAGAAGCATGGAATAAACCCATTGAGCAAGTTAATTTTGATGATATAATTAATACTATTGAAAAATGGAAAAATTCAGTGGTTCAACTTGATAATTTACTCTACAACGATGCACGAAAAGAGTTTGATCTGAATTCGAAAACCGGATTTGGTGTAGATGGAGATGATGAACAAAAGCATCGCGATTTCGAATCGGTTCGAGGTAACTTTGAAAGTAATCCATTTGTTACCGCTGTTATTAAACATATTGAAATGAAAACCGAATTAGGTAATAGTGTAATAAAAAATCTGCAAAATAAACTTTAAAAAGTTTTGATAAAAATCGTGAACATTCAGATTAACACTGTTGTTTGTTGAACAAATATTTTCTCAAATAATTAAAACAATTTTTTTATAAAATATGAATAATTTTAATTTTTACAGCCCAACATATTTTGTTTTTGGAAAAGAGAAAGAAACCGAAGCCGGAAAACTCGTCAATAAATTTGGTGGTACAAAAGTATTGGTTCACTATGGTAGTGGTTCAGTAGTAAAATCAGGATTGCTCGACAGAGTGAAAAATTCCTTATCAGACGAAGGGATAAATTTTTCTGAACTTGGCGGTGTAGTTCCAAATCCGCGTAGTGGTTTGGTTTACGAAGGAATTGAACTTTGCAAAAAAGAAAAAATTGATTTTGTTCTTGCTGTTGGAGGTGGCAGTGTAATCGATTCGGCAAAAGCAATAGCGCTGGGTGCCGTATACGATGGCGATTTCTGGGACTTTTTCTCAGGCAAAAAAATTGAAAAAGCCTTACCTGTCGGAACCATTTTAACACTTACCGCTGCCGGTAGCGAAGGTTCAACTGCATCGGTAATAACACATGAAAACGGAATGTTGAAGCGCGGAGCCAACAGCGATGTGTTACGGCCTGTATTTTCAATATTAAATCCCGAACTTACTTGTTCGTTGCCGGCTTATCAAACCGCATGCGGAGCAACCGATATGATGGCTCACGTTATGGAACGTTATTTCACCAACACAAAAAATGTGGAAATAACCGATAGAATTTGCGAAGGAATAATGCTTACCATAATTAACGAAACGCCAAAAGCACTGGCTAATCCTAACAATTATGAAGCACGCGCCAACCTAATGTGGGCTGGTATGGTGGCTCATAACGATATTTGTGGCGTTGGGCGTGAACAGGATTGGGCTACACACCAAATGGAACATGAACTTTCAGCACTTTATGATGTGGCGCATGGAGCCGGCTTAGCCGTAATGTTTCCGGCCTGGATGAAATATGTAATGCATCACGATGTTATGCGATTTGCTCAGTTTGCCGTAAGAGTCTGGGGAGTAGAAATGGATTTCCAAGATCCTGAAATTACAGCAAGAAAAGGTATTGAACGGTACGAACAATTCCTTACATCCATTGGTATGCCTATACGATTTTCACAACTTGGCGCAAAAGCTGAAGATATTCCACAAATGTTGAAGGTTTTAAATATGGGAGATAAAACCATCGGTTTTTTTGTAAAACTGACATCCGAAGATGTGAAAAAGATTTATGAATTAGCGGTATAGAAAAACCTCTAACCACTTTAGATGGATAAGAATTTAAAGAATCAGAATACTTTTTAATTTGCAAAACGCAATTTATACTGTTCCTTAATGACTTCAAAAAAAATTCATAAACCCGTTAGAAATATCAACCTTGAAATCAGTCTTCCAAGTTCGAAAAGTATCAGCAATCGTGCTTTGATTTTAAATGCGCTGGCATACAGTTCGTACGATATTAAAAATTTATCGGACTGTGATGATACGAATGTTATGGTAAAGGCACTAAACTCAAATGACACAACTTTTGATATAGGCGCTGCAGGAACTGCAATGCGTTTTCTTACTGCATTTCTTTCAAAAACAGTGGGTGAATGGGTTATCACAGGTAGCGAACGTATGAAAAACCGCCCCATCAAACTTTTAGTGGATGCGCTGAACAGTCTGGGAGCAAAAATAGAGTATCTCGAAAAAGAAGGTTATCCGCCTTTAAAAATTTATGGCAGCGCGTTGTTAGGTGGCGAAATTTCGTTGAATGGAGGTGTTAGCAGCCAGTATATTTCCGCATTAATGATGATTGCGCCCTATATGGTCAATGGCTTGAAAATCAAATTAGAAGGGAATGTAATTTCTGTTCCCTACATTGAAATGACCATGCAAATGATGCATGAATTCGGAGTAAATGTAAATTTTGAAAACAACGAAATTGACATTCGTCCGCAACAATACAAACCCATAGAATACAACGTTGAATCCGATTGGTCAGCAGCTTCGTATTGGTACGAGGTGTTGTCGGTTGTTGGGAACGGGAAAATTTTTCTGAAAGGATTATATCAAAACAGTTCGCAGGGCGACAGTAAGATTGCAGAATTGTTCGAACAATTGGGTGTAGCTACTGAATATGTTTCGGATGGTGTAATTTTAACTTCTACACGAAATTTTACCAAAAAGTTTAAATACGATTTTGTAAACCAGCCCGACATGGCGCAAACATTTGCGGTAACTTGTTGCCTGAATAATATTCCTTTCCATTTTAAAGGCGTTCAAAGTTTAAAAATCAAAGAAACCGACCGTGTTGCAGCACTTATCAACGAATTAAAAAAATTGGGATATATACTTTTCGAACCACGAGAAAGCGAATTAGCATGGGGAGGCGAAAAATGTGAACCTCTTTCAGAAATCAGTATAAAAACATACGAAGACCACCGCATGGCAATGGCTTTTGCTCCGGCTGCTCTAATAACTCCGATTTGTATTGAAGAACCGCAGGTTGTAACAAAATCGTATCCATCGTTTTGGAGTGATTTTGACAAAATTGAATAATAATTTAGCATAACTTTTTCAATTCCTCCAACACTTCGAAAACAATCGGGCAAGTATAAGCATTTTTTATGGACAAGTTGTAAATCTGATAAAAACGTTTACGATTGGTGTGAGGATATTCCCGACAAGCTTTCGGACGGTTTTCGTAAATGGCGCAATAATTATCGTCGCCCAAAAACGGACAAGGCATCGAACGAAAAACCATATCGCCATCTTCATCAACTTTCATATATTTCTCAATAATTTCACCCGGTTTCATGCGTAAAGGTTTAGCCAAATGCTGAACATCTTTGTAGGTAATGCGTGGTCCTAAAGTTCTGCAGCAGTTTCCACATGCTAAACAATCGGTTCTATCTGAAATTTTATCATGTAATTCATGAATTTCCAGATCCATTTTCTCTAAACGCTTTTTGTTTTTTGCAAATAATCGTTTCCACTCAGGCTCACATTTTGCAGCCTGTTCTGCAAGTAATTTGAAGTCGTATTCCTCAGTCATTTAATGTTGCATTTCATTTATTATTGATAAATTATAATATGATTTTAAGGCAGATTCTTTTAGAATATAAAATCATATTTATGAATTTTATTATCCCTTAAATTGAAAATCTGATTTTATTTACAATTATCTGTATTAACATAAAATAACATTGTTTTTTGTTTTAATATTATTTATTTTTTACATTTACAAAATATCTATACAAATTTTAAAAATTATTTAACCTGTTGAGGCGGTAAGTATTTTTATTATTGATTTAATTATTGATCTAATTATTTATCATCAAGTAGAACTTTTGAATCAAAACTGAACAAGTCAAAAGTAATACTTAAAAACAATTATTCAAAATGGAAAAATGGATTACAATTGCAATTATTATTGCTATTTCAATGAATGTTTTCGGACAACTTCCGACAAACGGACTTGTTGGATATTGGCCATTTAATGGCAATGCTAATGATGAGAGTGGCAATGGAAACAATGGTTCGGTGGTTGGAGCCACACTCACAAATGACCGATTAGGCAATCCAAATAGCGCCTATAACTTCAATTTCAATTATATAGAATGTGGATATGCATCTTCATTGATTTTGCCATCAGCATTGACAATTGGGGCATGGGTCAAGCCTTCAAATAGTACCCAAATTGGAATAATTGCTCAAAAAACATATTCACTTATATGTTACAATGGTAGCTGGTTAGGTGATTGCTGGGGAGGGGTTAGTCCGATGAATGTATCCTCGGTAAGCAGTGTAGTAACCGATAAATGGGTTTTTATTGTTTATACATATAGCGGAACTAATATGAGTATTTATAAAGATGGTCAATTAAATAACACCACAGCCGCAACCGGTAACATTTCTACACAAAATAACTACCCATTAAGAATCGGAGCAAATTCATGGGGACCGGGCCAATATTTTCGAGGAGCTATTGACGAAGTATTTATTTATAACCGAGCATTAACTTCAGAAGAAGTACAGGCGGTTTATTCTCAAACTATTTCGAATATTTTAACAATAGACAACAATAACATTTTAAAAGTATTTCCAAATCCCACAAAAGACTATATTACAATTGATTTAGGAAATTATTTAAATTTTAATGCTGTAAATTTAAAAATTACAAATTCAATTGGGGTAACTTTATTTACAAAAACTATAAACGAAAAGACAATAAATATTAATTTAAAAGGAATAAACGGAAAAGGAATATACTTTATGCAATTAACTGACGAAAACAATAATACATTGGCATTAAAAAAAATAGTGCTAAATTAAAGTATAATTTTTCTAAGCAAACATCAATTAAATTCATTTTGCTTTAAGGGGTATCTCGAATTTAAAAGCATGGGATTAGTGAAAAAAATTACTGATCCCATTTACTTTTTTAACTACTTCAAGGAAACAATCGTTATTAACTTGAAATGAAGATACTTATAGGTAATTACTACTGACCGACAAACATATTTAGAAAAAAAATAGGGCAAACGCCAAAGC
>CAYNGF010000002.1:0-81679 GCA_964396515.1 uncultured Paludibacter sp. | reverse complement strand
GGTGCAAAGGTAGATACTTTTTTTTATTCTACAATGGATTAATGAGAAAAAATATAAAATATTTTTGTAATATATTTTTATTAAACTAATAATAAGATACTTAACCAACAAAATATTGGGAATGTTATAAATTTTAGTAGTTCTGATTTTATGAATTTTTCATCTAAATCAGTAATAGTATGGCATTAAAAACAAAAAATGCTGAATTTTGTAAGGGTAAAATTAAAAAACATAAATGATTGATTTAGAATAATACATGAATTATACAGATTGAAAAAGATAAAAAATTTGTTGTTTGAGTTTTTGTTTTACTTCATTGAAATTCACTTCAACTCCTAATTCAGTTTGCATAGAAGTTACACCTTTATCAATAAAACCACATGGATTTATATGTCCGAAATAATCAAGATTTGTATTAACGTTTAAAGCAAATCCGTGCATGGTAACAAATCGGGAGCTTTTTACTCCTATTGCACAAATCTTTCTGCAACGCGAAGTATCAATATCAAGCCAAACTCCGGTAGCACCATCAAGACGAGTAGCATTAATTGCATATTCTGACAAAGTTCGAATAATAGCTTCTTCGATAAGAAAAATGTATTTCTTAAGCCCGATATTAAAATTTGCCAGGTCGAAGATAGGATAGCCTACAAGTTGACCCGGACCATGATAGGTTATATCGCCGCCTCGGTTTGTATGCACAAATTGTGCATGTTTTGCCTGCAACTGGATGTAATTAAGCAACAGATTTTGTTCGTTACCATGCTTGCCAAGTGTATAAACATGAGGATGTTCGCAAAAAACAAGAATATTCGAAGTAGGATTTCCTGAGTTTTTAGTTTCGATGATTGAGGAAAACAGTTTTTCCTGCTCTGACCATGCCTTATTATATTCAATAATTCCCCAATCGGTAAATTCAATATCTTTGTTCATAATTGATTTGCTTTATTATTTCGGATTTTTATGGAATGTTGACCGGTGGTAATTTACTCATCAGGTTTACAATGTGGTTTTTACGTTTAATGATGTAAGATGATGGATGTGCAGGGTTATATCTGCGAGGATTCGGAAGACACACAGCAATAAGTGCAGCTTCAGTTTTTGTGAGTTTCGAAGCACTTTTATTAAAATACTCCTTCGAAGCAGCTTCAACGCCATAAATACAGTTGCCGGTTTCGATAATATTAAGGTAAACTTCCATTATCCTCTGTTTTGGCCAAAAAAACTCAATTAACACTGTAAAATAAGCTTCGAAACCTTTACGTACCCACGAACGTTGAGGCCAAAGAAAAACATTTTTGGCTGTTTGCTGCGAAATTGTGCTTCCGCCCCTTACACGTTTTCCTTTTTTATTATGGTTGATAGCCTTTTTTATATCCTTAAATGAAAAACCATTATGCTCGATAAAAAGATTATCTTCAGAAGCTATTACAGCCATAATCATATTTTTTGATATTTTTTCAATAGGTTGCCAGTCTTTTTTTATTTTACATTTAATATTTTCTGATTTATTCTCAACAGATCTAATAAACATTAAAGGAGTATAGTAAACAGGTAAAAACCTTAGTGTAATTACCCAAACCACAGAAATAAGTAAAAAAGAAACAAATAAGCCCAAAAAGAATTTCAGTAATCTGTTAATCAATGAGTTCTTTTTCATAAAGTTATATGTAATTTAAAAGATAGAATTTTACAATAAATCCTTTAATGCTTCGTCAATATTATTATATTTGAATTTAAATCCAAATTCCTTCAATCTGGTTGAGACAACATTGCTGCTTTCTAAAACAAGATTTGAGTCTATTCCAATTAGAAAGGTTCCAATCTTTACCGCAAAAGCAGGAGCCGGAAGACCGATTTTTATTCTCATTTTTTCTCGAAGTGTTTTCATTAAATCAGCATTTGAAACCGGATTAGGTGCCGAACAATTAATAACACCATTAATATTAGTATTTTTAATAACTAAATCAATTATCCGATACAAATCAGCTAAATGTATCCAACTGAACTTCTGTTTTCCATGACCTTGCTTGCCTCCGAGTCCCAGGCGGGTTAGTAATTTCAAGGGTTGAAGAGCACCTCCATTTTTACCCAAAACTACTGAAAATCTGAGGGCTACTTTGCGGGTATTAGGGTGTTGAGGTGAAAAAAAGGCATCTTCCCAACTTTGTACCACATGAGAAAGGAAATCTGTTGCATAATTGTCAGAATTTTCTGTATGAGGTTGAGTAACATTGTGAGAATAAATGCCTGTGGCACTGGCATTAATCCATAATTTTGGAGGATTTTGACAAGCTGATACAGCATCGGACAACAAACGAGTAGATACAAGACGTGAGCTAAGGATGTCAGATTTATTTTTATGGTTATGACGACAATTAATACTTCTACCTGCAAGGTTAATAAGTACATCTGCTCCATCAATGGCTGAAAGTAAATTTTCAGGCTTCCAATTATATAAATTTGAACTACGAGAAATATGTAAAACATTATTCCCTTCATTAATGAAATTATCAGAGAGATATTTCCCGATAAATCCTGATGCTCCGGTTATAATTATTTTCATCTTTTTGAAATTTGAAGTAAAGATTTAAAACAAAAATACAAATTCAGCATCGAATAAAAAAACTCCTTCACATGAAAAGCAAAGGAGTTTTTTTTAAAAATAATTTTCGATAATATGATTATTCGTACGCGCCCATTTTTAGCATATTCACTTCACGTTCTGTTAGGAAACGATATTTGCCACGTGGTAGGTTTTTCTTTGTAAGTCCGGCAAAATAAACACGATCGAGGCGAACAACTTTATAACCAAGTTTTTCAAAAATACGACGAACAACTCGATTCTGACCGGAGTGAATTTCTATTCCAACCTGTTTAAGATCATCATCTTTTACAAAGCTCAACTCATCGGCAGCTATTTTTTCATCGTCGAGCACAACGCCTGACATTATGGTTTCAAAATCAGCAACTTCAAGAGGCTTATCAAGCACAGCATGATAGATTTTCTTTTTGTCATATTTAGGATGTGTTAGCTGCGATGCCAAATCGCCATCGTTGGTCAGCAACAAAACTCCTGTAGTGTTACGGTCGAGTCTTCCAACGGGATAAATACGTTCACTGCAAGCATTTTTAACAATATCGAGCACTGTCTTACGTGCATGAGTATCTTCTACGGTTGTAACACAGTCTTTGGGTTTATTCAGAAGAATGTACACTTTACGTTCGGAGCGTACCAATTGATTATGAAACATAACACGGTCGGTATGCATTACTTTTGTTCCGAGTTGAGTAACAATCTCACCATTTACCGATATTACACCTGCCTGAATAAATTCATCAGCTTCGCGTCTTGAACAAATTCCGGCATTTGCAAGAAATTTATTCAACCGAACAGGTTTCGTTAAATCCACATAGGATTTCTTGTACTCAATTTGTTTTTTCTGACTATACTTAGCATTAGGATTGTACTGACCATCTCTTTTTTTCATTGGTTTACGAAAAGTAACTCCTTCCTTTTTATTATCGAAACGGGTTTCAATAAATTGTCCTTCTTCACCGGGTTTACGAAAATGAAGACGTCCGCTGCGATCATCGAGTGGCTTGTATTTTTTTACACCATCCTGAGTTGTTTTAAAACGAGGACGTTTTGATGAAGGTCTGTCCTGATCTCGATTAAAATTTTCCTGTCTGTTATATCTGTTCTGTCTGTTAAAGTTTTGTTCCGAGTTATTAACTGAATTCCCATATCCGGGTTTTCGGTTAAATCTTTCAGCATTAAAATTTTGTTCGGAAGATTGTTGAGAAGCATTATCTCTTTTTCTGAATGAAGGTTTTTGATCCATAAAGTTGTTTTGGTCTGCTTGATTGTCTGAATTAAATCTGTTTACTCTTCCCGAGTTTTTTAAAATCGATTTAACATCTTTTTTTTCAGGGTATTTACCATCTCGGCCGGTAACAGAACCTGATTTCCTGTACCTGTTTTCGTTATCTTTCATTATTTAAGTGTGATTTGAACTTTTTCAGCGTGCAAATTTCGGAAAATATTTTCAATTGTATGGTATTTTTACAATAAATAAATTGATAATTTATATTTATTTATTATCCGGATCAGCAATCATTTAAATTAAACAAAGGATTATGAAAAAAGTTTTCAAAGCAAAAATGTAATTCATAAAATTATCAATCCTCGAAATCAAACGATTGCGGTATAGTCATCTGCAAAAAAATTGTTATATTTTGGGTTATTACACCAATTCATTTAAATTTGCATATTCATCAAAATAAAACAAATAACATGAAAAGAATTATTCTATTATTAGCTTTTTTACAAATATTTACGGTGATATTTTCAAGTACAATTTTTTCTCCCGACTGTAATCTGAAACTAACTTTCGAACTAACTCAGAAAGGAGAGCCGGTTTATTCGCTCGATTATAAAAATTTTAAGGTGATTAAACCTTCTCTTTTGGGGCATATTCTGAAAAACCTTCCAAATTTGACGGAAGGATTTACTGTTTCAGATATCAAAACTACTGAAATAAATGAAACTTGGAAACCTGTGTGGGGTGAAGTTAGTGAAATTGAAAATAAATGCAATGAATTACTGGTAACTCTTGAACAAAAAAAAGAACAACGTTATATTAAAATAAGGTTTCGATTATTCAATGATGGCTTGGGGTTCAGGTACGAATTTGAAAAACAGCCCAATTTGAATTATTTTCAGATTATTGATGAAAGAACTGAATTTGCACTCAATGGTGATCATAAAGCATTCTGGATTCCGGGCGACTATGATACAAATGAATATTTTTATACTACAACCCGTTTATCCGAAGTAGATGCTTCTAAAGTAGATGGTACCGGTATTGGAACGCATGGATTTTTTGCAAAAAATGCAGTTCAATCTCCGTTAATGCTTAAAACTGCTGAAGGATTGTATATTAGTATTTTTGAAGCAGCACTTTTGGATTATCCGGCTATGCAATTGCTTATCGACCAGAAAAATATGGTATTAACATCTTCGCTTGTTCCTGATGCTTCGGGAGTAAAAGCATTTATGCAAACACCTCACAAAACGCCCTGGAGAACTATAATAGTAAGCGATAAAGCAACAGATATTTTGTCGTCGAAAATGATTCTGAATCTAAATGAACCATCAAAAATTCAAGACACCGGGTTTATTAAACCACAAAAATACATTGGCATTTGGTGGGGAATGCATGTCCCCAATTATTGGTCGTGGAATTATGCTCATGAACCAAATATCAGGCTGAAAGATACTGACTGGAATGCCTTAAAACCATTGCCACAACACGGAGCTAAAAACGAAAATGTAATGCGATATATTGATTTTGCTGCGAAACATGGTTTTAGCGGTGTATTGGTTGAAGGCTGGAACGTAGGTTGGGAAGACTGGGCAGGCAATTGGAAAGAAGAAGTTTTTGATTTTGTAACCCCCTACCCCGATTTCGACATTGAAAAATTAAACAATTATGCCCATTCAAAAGGAGTAAAACTGATTATGCATCATGAAACATCTTCGTCGGTTACCAATTACGAGAGACACATAGATAAAGCTATTGAACTAATGAAAAAACATGGTTACGATGCCGTAAAAACAGGTTATGTAGGTTGGATTATACCTCGTGGCGAAAAGCACGATGGACAATGGATGGTTAATCATTACGTAAGAGTTGCAGAGAAAATGGCTGAAAATAAAATCATGCTCAATTCGCACGAATCCGTTCGACCGACCGGATTACACCGCACATACCCTAACTGGCTTGCATGCGAAGCGGCTCGCGGCAACGAGTTTAACGCATGGAGTGCAGGGAATCCACCCGAACATGAAACCATCTTACCTTTTACAAGATTGCTGGGAGGACCCATGGACTATACTCCGGGTATTTTCGAAATTAAAATGAGTCATTATCAGCAAGGAAATCCGAATCAGGTACATACTACACTGGCAAAACAACTTGCACTTTATCTTACAATGTATAGTCCTTTGCAAATGGCTGCTGATGTAATTGAAAATTACGAAAAACGAATGGATGCTTTTCAATTCATTAAAGATGTGGCGGTTGACTGGGACGACTCCCGTTATCTGGAAGCTGAACCTGGCGATTATATAACTGTAGCCCGAAAAGCAAAAAATACAAATAATTGGTTTGTTGGCGCCATAACTGACGAAAACGAGAGAACTGCCACTATTCCATTTAACTACCTCAATGAAAAAACATGGTTTACTGCTACTATTTATGCCGATGCGCCAAATGCTCATTGGAAAGAAAACCCGATGGCTTATCAGATAAGTAAAGTTATCGTTAATTCAAAATCAGTTCTTAAACAAAAACTTGCTGCCGGAGGCGGTGTGGCAATAAGTTTGAAAAAAGCAACCAATGAAGAACTTAAGAATCTTAGAAAATTAAAATAATATCAAAATTCCATGTTATTGAAAAATACTTTCTACAAGACTAATGCAATTGTAGAAAGTATTTTTTTTGAAAAAGTTTAAAAAATAATGTGAAAAATATTTCATCAAAAAATTTCATTTTGAAAAATAAATATTGTGTTTATTTGCTTGAAAAAACGGACATTAATCAGTAATTTCGCAAGCTTATAAACAGAATTTCCCCAATTATAAAGTGATTATTAAAAAATTATTATGATACTTACAGCTTTATCTGAAAGTAAAAAATACAAAACCGGTTTCGCTCTAAGTGGTGGCGGTATAAAAGGTTTATGCCATGCCGGTGTAATGAAAGCTTTGGAAGAACATGGAATTTATCCCGAAATAATTTCAGGAGTAAGTGCCGGTGCAGTGGTTGGTGCTCTTTATGCTGATGGTTTTTCTCCCGATGAAATAGCTACATTGTTCGAAGATATCAGTTTCCGAAAAATGACCAACATACAGATTCCCGAAGGAGGATTTTTTCGTATCGATGCGTTTGAAAAATTCTTAAAAAAAACATTACGAGCCAAATATATTGAAGACCTGAAAATACCACTAAAAATTGTAGCTACCGACCTTGACAAAGGTTGCAGTGTAACATTTGAAAAAGGTAATCTGGTTGAAGCTTTAGTAGCATCGAGCAGTATTCCCATACTTTTCAGTCCAAAAAAAATTAACGGAGTGAATTATGTTGATGGTGGTGTACTTAAAAACTTTCCGGTTTCGGTCATCAGAGATGAATGCGAGAAAATTATTGGTATCAACGCAAGTCCTTTGGTAGCCGACGAATATAAATTGAATGTGCTGAATGTGGCTGCACGCATTTATCATTTTATGTTTAAAGCAAATATACTCACTGATAAAGAATTGTGCGATTTGCTTATCGAACCGGTTGATATGGCAAACTACGATACATTCGATGTTGATAAAGGACGAGAAATTTTTGAATTGGGTTTCAAAAGCGGGAAAAATGTTTTGGAAAATAATTATGAAACGTTAATGAAGTGACAATGAAAACTGAAATTATTAAACAAATTTCTCTCTTGTTTTTATGAGCTAACAATATATATAATACATCGTTAAAAATTCATATGAATGCTGGTTACTAAATATTTGGTTGATAAATTGTTGATCCATTATTCTTAGGATGAAAACTAAAATATTATACCAAACTTATGATAATATAATTCTAATATTTTATTAGTAACAAAATTCCTAATTACGCAAAAATTAAGCACAACTTAATTATTTAAGAAAAAATGATAGTTTTATTACCGTATTTATTATTTTTTGATTACTTTTGTGTCAGAATAAAAATTAAAACTAAAAAAATATTTAAGTAATGAAGTTTCCAGTATCAGATCGTCTGGCTGCCCTTTCACCTTCGGAGACGCTGGCCATGTCTCAAAAAAGCAATGAACTGAAAGCTCAGGGAATTGATGTGATCAATCTCAGCGTGGGAGAACCCGATTTCTTCACCCCCGATCACATTAAAGAAGCTGCAAAAAAAGCTGTAGATAACAATTTTTCATTTTACTCACCGGTTCCCGGCTATCCGGCGCTTCGCAATGCCATTTGCACCAAACTGAAAAATGAAAATGGGCTTGATTATAAACCGGATGAAATTGTTTGCTCCAATGGTGCTAAACAATCCGTTTGTAACGTGATACTTGCCATTATCAGCAAAGGCGACGAAGTAATTATACCCGCACCTTACTGGGTGAGTTATCCCGAAATGGTAACGCTTGCCGATGGTAAATCTGTCTTTGTACATGCCGGCATCGATCAGGATTTCAAAATGACACCTGCACAACTCGAAAATGCCATAACGCAAAAAACCAAAGCATTGATTCTTTGTTCTCCATCCAACCCTACCGGAAGCGTTTACAGCAAAGAAGAATTAAAAGGATTGGCTGATGTGCTTGCAAAATATCCGAATATCATTATTATTTCTGACGAAATATACGAACATATTAATTATCTGGGAAAACACGAAAGCATTGCACAGTTTGAAAATATTCGCGATCGTGTTGTTATAGTAAACGGTGTTTCCAAAGCTTATGCTATGACAGGTTGGCGTTTAGGTTGGATTGCCGGACCAAAATGGATTGCGTCTGCATGTAACACACTGCAAGGTCAGTACACATCCGGACCTTGTTCAGTTACTCAGAAAGCAGCCGAAGCTGCTTACACAGGAGATCAAAGTTGTCTCACCACAATGCGTGAAGCTTTTGAACGCAGGAAAAACCTGGTGGTAAGCATGGCACGTGAAATTCCTGGGCTAAAAGTAAACGATCCTCAAGGAGCATTCTATGTATTTCCTGATGCATCGTATTATATAGGTAAATCGTACAATGGAAAAAAAATTGAAAATTCGGGCGATTTGGCCATGTATTTACTTGAAGTAGGGCATGTGGCTTGTGTGGGTGGAGGTGCTTTCGGCGCTCCCGATTGCATTAGAATGTCGTATGCCACTTCCGAAGAAAACCTGATCAAAGCATTTGGACGCATAAAAGAAGCTCTTGCAAAACTATCATAAGCAGTATATCCTTTTTTTTAACTTAAAATGCCCCGTCATCATTAACGATACGGGGCATTTTTTGTTAACTAATCCATAATCTTATTTTTCGTGCTTATACAAATAAGCTGTAAGCATCCATACCTGTTTTTCCTGTTCGCGCAGATAATCACTCATCATCGCAACTGTTACCTCATCACCGGCTTTATCGGCAAGTGAAAGTAATTTACGTTCTTCTGCAATTAAATATGTGTAGGTTTCCAGCACATTCTGCACTGCCTTTTTCCCTTCCGACACATAATCACTTTCTTTTACGTGAGCTACTTTCAGGTAATCACTGAAATTATGCGGAGGTACTTCACCAAGCATTAATATACGCTCTGCTATTTCGTCAACCTTTTCGGCTACATTATTATAATAGTTTTCAAATTGCTCATGCAACTGAAAAAAACGTTTTCCTTTCACATTCCAGTGAAAGCCTCTTAAATTGGTGTAAAATACCTGGTAATCAGCCAGTAGTTGTTGCAAACCTTTTACTACTTCGGTAGTGTTAACGGCGCTCAGGCCGGTATAATCTGTTGTTTTCATATTAATATCTGTTTTAATTGTTACTATTTCTTTAGTTTGTTGATACAAAGATACAATCAAAATTATATATATGCAACAGATATATATTATTCTAAAATAGATTTTGTCTATAATTAAACAAATTCATGTTATTTTTTCTGATATACTCTTACATAATCTACTTCATAATAAGAAGGGAAATTGGTATTCGATGGGTCACCTCCATTTTGACCGCCAATAGCCAAATTCAGCAAAATATAGTGTGTCTGACGAAATGGATTGAAGCCATCTGGGTTGAAAGTTACCTCAAGATTTGTTTCGTTCAACAATTCGTCGTCGAGATACAGTCGGATAAAATGTTCGTCCCATACCATACGCCAAACATGAAAATGCGATGGCCATTCAGGATTTTTGGTAAGAAAATGCGTGAGGGGAATTTTGGAGGTATTCCATTTTGCATTCCAACGATGGGTGGTACCCCAAGCAGTATTGGCTAGTATATAATGAATACCATCTGTTGGATACGATTCCATAACATCGATTTCACCACACGATGGCCATTCTTTACTCACACCGAGTGTCCATATTGCAGGCCAAAGACCCATAGAAGTATCGATACGGGCTTTTACTTCAAGTATTCCATATTGAAAACTGAATTTGTTACGTGTATTAATACTTGCTGAAGTGTAATGAGCATACTCCCTGCTGTGTCGCCAGTTGTGTGCCCCGGTTTTGTATTCAGGGTTTAATACTTTCTCTTTTCTACCTTCAATTATTAATATTCCATTTTTGATATTTGCGTTACGATTTGTATAAAACTGATCTTCTTCGTTTCGTATAAACCCATGTTCAAAGTTCCATTTTAATGAATCAGGTGTGCCGGGTTTATCGAATTCATCGCTCCAAATGAGTTTGTATCCCTTGAAAATATCTTTCGATGTTTTGTTTGTTGTAGCATTTAGAGTCTTAATGGAGCAACTCGAAATTATAATGAGCAAAACAATCGTTATTATTGAATATCGCATGAATAATCTTTAGTTTTTTTCAAATATACTGATTTTACATTAATAAAACAAAACGAAGACAAAGATAGAAGACAGGATACAACAGTAAAACAAAAAACGGAATCGTTTTTTTGATTCCGTTTTCTATATATGTAAGAAATTGTGATATTATTCTGCTTTTTCTTCTGTTTCCTGTGTAGCAGGAGCTACAGGTGTAACTGCAGGCGCAGCTTCAGCAGTAGCTTTCTTCGAAGAGCGACGTGTACGTGCGGCTTTCTTTGCAACTTTTTCTTTCAACATATTTTCATTGTAGTCAACCAGTTCGATAATACACATTTCGGCATTATCACCTAAACGAAATCCTGTACGGAGAATACGTGTATATCCACCCGGACGGTTGGCTATCTTTTGTGATATATTCTGGAAAAGTTCGGTAATAGCTTCTTTATTTTGAAGATAGCTAAAAACTACACGACGTGAGTTCGTTGAATCATCTTTCGATTTTGTCAACAGAGGCTCAACATACACTTTCAGTGCTTTTGCTTTAGCCAACGTAGTGGAAATTCTTTTATACTTGATAAGAGATATTGCCATATTGGCTAACATTGCTTTTCTGTGAGCCGATTTTCGGCCTAAATGATTAAATTTCTTATTATGTCTCATCTTGTGTTACTCTTTATCTAATTTATATTTTGCAACATCCATTCCGAAAGACAAATTGAGGCTTTCAAGTTTTTCTTCCAGTTCGGTAAGCGACTTCTTGCCAAAGTTACGGAATTTTAGCAAATCATGTTTATGATAACTGGCAAGCTGACCAAGCGTTTCTACATCGGCAGCTTTCAGGCAGTTCAATGCACGTACTGAAAGTTCAAGGTCTGTTAACTTAGTTTTAAGTAACTGACGCATGTGCAGAATTTCTTCGTCAAATTCATCGGTACCTTCTCCTTCTGTAACTTCGATTGTAATTTTTTCATCGGAGAAAAGCATGAAGTGGTGAATCAGAATTTTTGCTGCTTCTTTGAGTGCTTCTTTCGGGTGGATAGAACCATCAGTCTGTACCTCTATCACAAGTTTCTCATAATCAGTCACCTGTTCTACACGATAATTCTCAATGGTGTATTTTACATTTTTTATAGGTGTAAAAATTGCATCAATGGGAATCACTCCGATTTCATGACTTGTAAATTTATTTTCTTCAGCCGGTAAATATCCTCTACCTTTGTTAACGGCAATATCAATCTGAAAATTTGCCGATGAATCCATTTCACAAATTATGTGATTAGGATTTAATACTTCGAAACCGGTAAAGTACTTACCAATATCGCCAGCTTTCAATGAAGTCAAACCTGAAACATTAATGGTAACTTTTTCGTTTTCGATATCTTCCACTATTTGTTTGAAACGTACCTGCTTCAGATTGAGAATAATGTTGGTTACATCGTCAATTACTCCTGGAATAGTAGAGAATTCATGATCGATACCTTCAATTTTTATTGAAGTAATTGCAAATCCTTCGAGTGAAGATAAAAGAATTCTACGTAAAGCGTTTCCAATAGTTATTCCGTAACCGGGCTCAAGTGGTCTGAACTCAAATTTTCCATGAAAAGCATCCGATTCGAGCATGATTACCTTTTCAGGTTTTTGAAATGCTAATATTGCCATAGTCTCATTTATTATTTTGAGTACAACTCAACAATTAATTGTTCTTTTATGTTTTCAGGAATATCTTCACGTTCAGGAACGTGTAAAAGAGTTCCGGAGAGATTCTGAGCATTGAACTCAATCCATGGATATTTTGTATGATTGAATCCATTTAATGAGGCAGCAATAACTTCCATTGATTTATCTTTTTCGCGAACAGCCACAACCTGACCGGGAAGAACATGATATGAAGGAATATTTACTACTTTTCCGTTCACTGTTATATGACGATGACTAACCAACTGTCGTGCACCAGCACGAGTAGGCGCAAAACCAAGTCGATACACCATATTATCAAGTCTGCATTCAAGGAACTGGAGCAGTATTACCCCGGTAACACCAGGTTTACTTTGTGCTTTTTCGTAAAGATTACGGAATTGTTTTTCAAGAACGCCATAAGTAAATTTCGCCTTTTGTTTTTCGCGTAACTGAATACCGTATTCCGATGTTTTTTTGCGGCGATTGTTTCCATGTTGTCCGGGAGGATAATTTTTCTTCGAAAGAATTTTGTCCGGTCCGAAGATAGGTTCACCGAATTTACGGGCAATTTTTGTTTTTGGTCCAATATATTTTGCCATTTTCTATATTATTTATATTTATTTTCAGAAGTTTGTTTTCAGCCGGAATCTTTGATAAAACAGCCGCGATTGCTGAGAGGTTAAAAATTGCAATCCAAATTTATCATATAATCCTGACTAAGACAAACAAATTAATTTTAAAATTTTATACAATGTATAACTACTTTTACTGCAAATACACATTGAATTTTTAAATTATACTCTTCTGCGTTTTGGCGGACGACATCCGTTATGTGGCAGTGGGGTAACATCTACTATTTCAATAACTTCTATCCCTGCACCGTGTACTGTACGTATTGCAGACTCACGTCCATTTCCGGGACCTTTTACATAAGCTTTCACTTTGCGTAAGCCAAGGTCGAATGCTACCTTTGCACAATCCTGTGCAGCCATTTGAGCTGCATAAGGTGTATTCTTTTTCGATCCGCGAAATCCCATTTTCCCTGCTGATGACCATGAAATTACCTGACCATCGCCATTTGTAAGGGTTACAATAATATTATTAAAAGATGAATGTACGTGTAATTGTCCTACTCCGTCAACTTTTACTACCCTTTTTTTGGCTGAAACTGTTTTTTTTGCCATATTCGTCTGAAATTTTTATTTCAATATTCGTTAAAGTTAATGATTATTTCGTTGCTTTTTTCTTGTTAGCAACAGTCTTTCTCTTACCTTTACGTGTACGGGCATTGTTCTTTGTACTCTGTCCTCTCACTGGTAGTCCGATACGGTGACGTACACCACGATAACATCCGATATCCATCAATCGTTTGATGTTAAGCTGAACTTCCGAACGAAGATCACCTTCTACTTTGTAATTGTTTCCGATAATTTCACGGATTTTTGATGCTTGGTCGTCAGTCCAGTCTTTTACCTTGACATCAAAGTTAACACCGGCCTCTTCCAAAATTTTTTTTGCAGTACTGCGACCTATTCCGTAGATATAAGTCAATCCAACTTCCCCGCGCTTGTTTTGGGGTAAATCTACTCCGACAATTCTTATAGCCATAAACTTAATTTATTTTGCTTATAAAATTTTAATTATCCCTGACGTTGTTTGAATTTGGGATTTTTTTTGTTAATAACATACAAGCGACCTTTACGACGAACAATTTTGCATTCTTCGCTGCGCTTTTTTACTGAAGCTCTTACTTTCATAATGTTTAATCTCTGCCCCCCGACCCCCTGAAGGGGGAGTTTGGAAGAATTATTTTATATTTTAATTTAACATATCCAAAATAACTTTATATTAACTGCACTATTTCCCCCTTTTTTGTAGATAGGGGGCAGTATTACTTGTATCTGAACGATATTCGTCCTTTGGACAAATCGTAGGGAGACATTTCTACTTTAACCTTATCACCTGGTAGAATTTTTATATAATGCATACGCATTTTCCCTGAAATATGTGCAGTAATTACGTGACCGTTTTCAAGTTCTACCCGAAACATTGCATTTGATAATGCTTCGATAATCGTTCCATCCTGTTCAATTGCAGTTTGCTTTGCCATAGATATTTTTCTAAATAGCTTTATTTCCTAAAACTTCTTCAATGTAACTGAAACTTGATAATATATCTGCCTTACCTCTTCGAACTGCGACAGAATGCTCGAAATGTGCAGAAGGTTTACGATCAATTGTTCGTGTAGTCCAACCATCTTTTTCGAAAACCAACTGACGCTTTCCTAAATTTATCATTGGTTCAATCGCAAGTGTCATCCCTGTTTTAAGCATCACACCATTACCTTTTCGTCCATAATTGGGCACTTCGGGAGCTTCGTGAAGATTTCTGCCTACACCATGTCCAATCATTTCGCGAACGACGGAATATCCGTGAGCTTCGCAATGCGATTGTATTGCAAAACCAATATCACCAAGTCGGCGTCCTTCAACTGCATTTTCTATCCCTTTGTAAAGCGATTCTTTGGTAACACGAAGTAATTCTTTGATTTCTTTGTCCACTTCTCCTACACAAAAAGTATAAGCAGAATCACCATGAAAGCCATTTTTATAAACTCCAATGTCAACAGATACAATATCACCGTCGTTCAGTATCACATCATCAGAGGGAATTCCATGAACAACCTGTTCGTTTACTGAAGTACAAATTGACTTTGGATAACCATTATAACCTAGGAAACCGGGTATCGCTCCATTGTCGCGAATAAACTCATCAGCCACTTGATTAAGTTTCCCTGTAGTAACGCCGGGTTGTATTATTTTTGCTAGTTCAGCTAACGTTTTAGCTACTAACTGATTGCTTATTCTTAGCAATTCAATTTCTTCGTCAGTTTTCAGGAAGATCATGAATTTGTCCGTTAATAAGCAGATACTCCGCCTGTACGACCTTTAATTCTTCCGGATTTCAGTAAACCATCGTAATGTCTCATCAACAAATGACTTTCAATTTGCTGTAAAGTGTCAAGCACAACACCTACGAGAATTAAAAGTGATGTTCCTCCAAAGAATTGTGAAAATTCTCTGTTTACACCAAGCAACGATGCAAAAGCAGGCATAATAGCTACTATTGCAAGGAATATAGAGCCTGGTAATGTTATACGTGACATTATTTCATCAAGATATTCAGCAGTTTTTTTACCTGGTTTTACACCGGGGATGAAACCGTTATTACGTTTCATATCATCAGCCATTTGTGCAGGATTAATTGTAATAGCAGTGTAGAAATAAGTAAATGCTATTATTAATAAGGCAAACACAAAATTATACCAAAATCCTGTATTATTCATAAATGCTCCGACAAAACTGCTAACTGTATCTGAATGTGTAAATCCGGCAAGTGTAAGCGGTATAAACATAATTGCTTGGGCAAATATGATTGGCATTACTCCTGCAGCATTTATTTTTAGCGGAATATATTGTCTTACACCCCCATACTGTTTATTTCCAACAACTCTTTTTGCATACTGTACGGGTATTTTACGCGTTCCCTGAACAAGCATAATTGATGCAGCAATAACAACAAGCAGGAAGATAAGCTCTCCAAGGAACATTACCAAACCACCAGCACCATCTCTGCGCAATGCAAATTCCTGTACGATAGCTCCCGGGAAACGTGCAATAATACCTACAAGTATTATGAACGAAATACCGTTTCCAATTCCTTTATCGGTAATTCTTTCCCCCAGCCACATAATAAACATACTACCACCGGTAAGTATAAGTGTTGATGTTAAAGAGAACATAAATCCTCCCGGAAGTGCAGACCCAGCCTGGGCAAGTTGAACACTCAAGTTTACAAGGTATGCCGGACTTTGTAGCAAAAGTATTATTACCGTCAGATAACGAGTATATTGATTCATTTTACGACGACCGCTTTCACCTTCGCGTTGCATTTTCTGAAAATAGGGTACAGCAATTGTTAAAAGCTGAATTACGATAGATGCAGAAATATACGGCATAATACCTAACGCAAATACTGAAGCATTTGCAAAAGCGCCACCCGAAAACATATTCAGCAATCCGAGAAGTCCACCACTGGCTTGGGCTCTAAGAGCAGAAAGTGCAGTAGGATCAATACCCGGAAGAACAACATATGAGCCGAATCGATATATCAACACTAATAAAAGTGTAGTTAGTAATCTGCTGCGTAGATCTTCTATTTTCCAGATATTCTGAAAAGTCTCAATGAGTTTCTTCATTTGTAATTAAATTTTAACAGCAGTTCCTCCAGCAGCTACGATTGCATTTTCGGCTGATTTCGAAAAAGCGTTTGCAACTACTTCAAGTTTCGATGTTATGTTTCCTTTACCCAAAATTTTTATCAGAGCCGATTTGGATACAAATCCTGCTTTGAGCAATTCTTCGGGACCTATTTTTGAAAGTTTTTGTGCCTGTGCTAATGCTTCGATTACCTCAAGGTTGATCGCTTTGTATTCAACACGATTAATGTTTTTAAAACCAAATTTTGGTAATCTACGTTGAATTGGCATCTGACCACCTTCGAACCCGATTTTCTTTGAGTAACCTGAACGTGATTTTTGCCCTTTATGCCCTTTGGTTGAAGTACCGCCTAAACCGGAACCGGAACCACGACCGATACGTTTACGGGTTTTCACCGAACCTGCAGCAGGTGTTAAATTACTTAAATCCATATATTAAATGTATTACTAGCTTTGAAATTAATTATTTAATCACTTCCACGAGGTGTTTCACCTTTTCAATCATTCCCAAAATTTCAGGAGAATCCTGATGTTCAACCACTTGATTCAATTTTTTAAGCCCTAAAGCTTCCAAAGTAAGTTTTTGAGTTTTGGGTGATTTAATTTTACTTCTTACCTGTTTAATTTTTATTGTTGCCATAGCTGCACTTGTTATCCGTTAAACACTTTAGTTAAAGAAATACCTCTGTTTTGTGCTACTGTTTGTGCATCGCGCAATTCACCTAGTGCAGTAATGGTAGCTTTTACAAGATTGTGAGGGTTTGATGAGCCTTTGGATTTTGCAAGCACATCGGTAATTCCCACGCTTTCGAGTACAGCACGCATGGCACCTCCGGCTTTAACTCCGGTACCATGTGACGCAGGTTGAATATAAACCTGTGCTCCTCCAAACTTGGCAAATTGTTCGTGAGGTATAGTTCCGTTTAATACCGGTACTTTTATCAGGTTTTTCTTGGCAGCTTCGGTTCCTTTGGCAATTGCTGCGGTTACTTCACCTGCTTTACCTAATCCCCAGCCAACAATACCATCTTCGTTTCCTACCACAACAATAGCCGAAAAACTGAAAGTACGTCCACCTTTGGTAACTTTGGTAACACGGTTTACAGCTACGAGTCTGTCTTTTAATTCCAAATCATTGGTTGTTTTTACTCTGTTCATATCTTTTAGTTTCTCAATTAAAATTTAAGACCTGCTTCGCGTGCAGCATCGGCCAATTGTTTAACTCTACCATGATACAAATAACCGTTACGATCGAAAACTACTTCTGTAATACCTGCAGCAAGTGCAGCTTTTGCAACAAGTGCTCCTACTTTAGCAGCCTGTTCGGTTTTTGTCATTTTATCTTTAATACCAAGTGAAGATGCTGAAGCAAGTGTTTTGCCGTTAACATCGTCAATTAACTGAGCATATATTTGTGAATTGCTTCTGAATACCGATAATCTTGGTTTCTGGGCTGTACCCGATACTTTATGACGGATATGTGCCTTGATTCTTGATCTTCTGTCTGTTTTTACTGTCATGATTTCAATAATTTAAACAAATTACTTTTTACCTGCCGATTTTCCTGCTTTGCGACGGACAACCTCGCCGGCAAATCTAACACCTTTACCTTTATAAGGTTCCGGTTTGCGGAATGAACGGATTTTTGCACACACCTGACCAATCAATTGTTTATCACAACTTTCCAGAATAACCAATGGATTCTGATTACGTTCACTTTTGGTCTCTACTTTAATTTCAGAGGGTAAACTCAGAAAAATATTATGAGTGTAACCAAGTGAAAATTCAAGTACATTTCCTTGGTTCGATACTCTGTAACCTACACCTACTAATTCGAGTGTTTTTTTGAAACCTTCAGACACACCTGTTACCATATTCTGTATTAAAGAACGGTAAAGACCGTGATTTGCACGATTTTGTTTTTCATCATCAGGACGAGTTACCAATACCTGATTTCCTTCAACCTTAACCGTAATATTCGGATCAATACTCTGAGTAAGTGTTCCTTTTGCACCTTTCACTGTTACACTGTTATCGTTTACAGTAACTGTTACACCTGTGGGTATTGTAATGGGTAATTTTCCTATTCTTGACATATTCTTTTCCTCCAATAGTTAATAAACATAACATAATACTTCACCACCTACCTGTTCTTCGAGCGCCTGTTTATTAGTCATAACTCCTTTTGAGGTAGAAAGAATAGCAATTCCCAAACCATTAAGTACACGTGGCATTTCTTTGTAACCCACATATTGACGTAAACCGGGTGTTGAAATTCTGATTAACTTCTTAATTGAATTTACCTTGTTTACAGGATCGTACTTAAGAGCAATTTTTATGGTACCCTGAGGTCCATCTTCTACAAACTTGTAATTAAGAATATAACCCTGTTCATGTAAGATACGGGTTATTTCCCTTTTTAAATTGGATGCAGGAATTTCCACCACACGGTGGTTAGCCTTAATGGCATTCCGCAACCTTGTTAAATAATCTGCAATTGGATCTGTCATTTTTTTATTTGAATTTAAATTAATCCCGCCTGCCGGGACAATATTTAATTAGTTTACTATTTGTAAATTTACTATTTATCTTTTAAGAAATACCAAAAAAAATGGTAAATCACAAATGATAAAATCGTAAATGTATTTTACCAACTCGCTTTCTTTACTCCAGGGATCAAGCCTTTCGATGCCATTTCGCGAAATTGAATACGTGAAATACCAAACTGACGCATATATCCCTTAGGACGACCGGTGATTTTGCAACGGTTGTGAATTCGGATAGGTGAAGAGTTGCGAGGTAATGTTTGCAACGCATCATAGTTTCCTTCTTCAATAAATTGTTTGCGTTTTTCAGCATATTTTGCTATCAGTTTCGCCCTTTTTACCTCGCGGGCTTTCATTGATTCTTTTGCCATTGTATTTCTTTATTAGTTTTTCTTAAATGGTAAGCCGAATTCTCTGAGTAAAGCAAAGCCTTCTTCATCGGTATTTGCTGTAGTTACAAAAGTAATATTCATCCCGAGTAAACGGCTGATATTATCAATGTTGATTTCAGGAAATATAATTTGTTCCTGAATTCCAAGTGTGTAATTGCCTCTTCCATCTAATTTGGTTGGAATACCTTTAAAGTCACGTACTCGGGGTAAAGCTACACGTATAAGTCTTTCAAGAAACTCGTACATACGATCTCCGCGTAACGTTACTCTCACACCGATAGGCATATTTTTACGTACTTTAAAGTTTGAAATATCTTTTTTTGATATTGTTGAAACTGCTTTTTGACCGGTTATAGTAGTCATTTCATTAATTGCGACTTCGATAATTTTTTTATCGGCAACTGCAATTCCCAAACCTTGGTTAAGTACAATTTTCTCAAGTTTCGGTACTTGCATTACTGTTGAGTAACCGAATTCTTTTGTCAGAGCAGGAATAATTCTTTCTCTATATTCCTGTTTTAAACTTGCTGTATTCATACTTAAATTTCCTCTCCTGATTTTTTAGAATAACGTACCAATTTACCTTCGGCGTTGAGTTTGCGTCCTACGCGTACTGGTTTACCTTTTTCAACAACGTTGAGGTTCGAAATATGAACTGGCGCTTCTTTTTTTACGATGCCACCCTGAGGCGATTTTGCATTAGGCTTGGTACTTTTTGATACCATGTTTACACCTTCTACAATGGCACGTTGTTCTTTCACAAGAACTTCAAGCACACGTCCGGTTTTTCCTTTGTCTTCCCCGGTGTTCACGTATACTATATCACCTTTCTTTATATGTAATTTACTCATCTTCTGTAATATTTAAAAGATTAAAGCACTTCAGGTGCAAGCGATATGATTTTCATATTTGTTGCACGCAACTCACGGGCTACAGGGCCAAAAATACGGCTTCCTCTTATTTCACCGGCATTGTTGAGCAACACACAGGCATTATCATCGAAACGGATATAAGATCCATCTGGGCGGCGTACTTCTTTTTTGGTACGAACCACCACAGCTTTCGAAACGATACCTTTTTTGATATCGGCTGAAGGAATTACACTTTTAACAGCCACAACAATGATATCGCCCAAAGTGGCATAGCGTTTACTGGTACCTCCAAGTACACGAATACAAAGTGCTTCTTTTGCACCACTGTTATCCGCAACTGTTAGTCTTGTTTCTTGCTGTATCATAATTACTTAACTCTTTCGATAATTTCAACTAATCTCCATCTTTTAAGTTTGCTCGTAGGACGGGTTTCCATAATACGTACTGTATCGCCAATATTGCATTCGTTTTTCTCGTCGTGAGCATGATATTTTTTTGTTTTATTTACGAATTTTCCGTAAATAGGGTGTTTTTCTTTCCACTTTACAGCTACTGTAATGGTTTTATCCATTTTGTTGCTGAAAACGACACCCGTTCTTTCTTTTCTTAAATTTCTTTCCATTGGGAGTTTAAATTTTAATTGCGGGTTTCACGTTGACGTAGTACAGTAGCGAAACGAGCTATATTTCGGCGTACCTCTTTTATTTGCATCGGATTATCGAGCGGAGAAATAGCATGGTTCAGCTTCAGACGTGTCAAATGCGCTTTTTCAGCATCGAGTCTTTCCTGAAGTTCTTTATCAGTCAGTTCTTTAATTTCTCTTGTTTTCATTTTTCCTTATGCATTTTGAGTTGAATCATAATCGCGTCGGATCACAAATTTTGTGGTGACGGGTAATTTTTGAGCAGCCAAACGGAGTGCTTCTTTGGCAATATCGAATGGAACTCCTTCTACTTCAATAAGAATGCGACCTGGAGTAACCGGAGCTACGAATCCTTCGGGAGCACCTTTACCTTTACCCATACGCACTTCAGCAGGTTTTTTGGTGATTGGTTTATCAGGGAAAATTCTAATCCATATCTGACCCTGACGTTGCATATAACGGGTTACAGCTACACGGGCAGCTTCAATCTGGCGACCGGTTAACCATTTCGATTGTAATGATTTTATTCCGAAAGAGCCGAATGCAAGCTGATTACCTCTTTGAGCCACACCTTTCATGCGACCTTTCTGCTGTCTCCTGAACTTTGTTTTTTTAGGTTGTAACATAATATCCTTAAATCAAATTCATTAATAACAGTTTATTTTTTCTTTCTTTTACCAAAACCTTTGCCGCCACGGTCGTTACCACGATCGTTAAAACGTTCGCCTCTCGACGATTCTTTTGAAGTAGCAAAGTTAGGAGCCAAATCTACTTTACCGTAAATTTCACCACGGCAAATCCATACTTTAATACCGATTAATCCGACCTTAGTAAGTGCTTCGGCATGTGCATAATCAATATCGGAACGAAAAGTGTGTAATGGAGTACGACCTTCTTTATACATTTCCGAACGAGCCATTTCAGCTCCGTTTAAGCGACCTGATACCTGAATTTTTATACCTTCGGCACCCATACGCATTGTTGATGCAATAGCCATTTTTACTGCACGGCGATAAGCGATTTTACCTTCAACCTGATGAGCAACGTTATTAGCTACAATTACTGCATCGAGTTCGGGTCGTTTGATTTCAAATATATTTATCTGAACATCCTTATCGGTAATTTTCTTTAATTCTTCTTTTAGTTTGTCCACTTCCTGTCCACCTTTCCCGATAATAATTCCGGGGCGAGCAGTGCAAACGGTAATAGTCACCAGTTTCAAAGTACGCTCGATAACGATACGGGAAATACTTGCTTTTGAAAGACGTGCAGTCAAGTATTTTCTGATTTTGCTGTCTTCGAGCAACGTGTCGCCGTAATTGTTTCCTCCGTACCAGTTAGAATCCCACCCGCGAATAATACCAAGGCGGTTACTTATCGGATTTGTTTTCTGTCCCATCGAGTTTTATTTTTCGTTATCGTTAGTAATCTTTGAATCTACAAATAATGTTACATGATTCGAGCGTTTGCGAATACGATATCCGCGACCTTGTGGAGCAGTACGGAGTCGTTTGAGCATTGTAGCTGAATCAACATAAATTTTACTTACGTATAAATTAGCATTATCAGCTTTCTGTTCAGTCTTTGCTTCCCAGTTAGCGATTGCTGATTTAAGCAATTTTTCAAGTTTTGCCGAGGCTTCTTTTGAAGAGAATTTCAGTACGCTCAGTGCTTTGTTAACTTCCATACCACGTATCATATCGGCTACAAGCCTCATTTTACGCGGAGAAGTTGGAACGTTATTGAGCTTAGCAAAATACAGCGTTTTGTTAGCTTCTTTTCTTGCATCGGCTGATATTTTTTTTCTTGCACCCATTTTTCTTATTATTAAATTTCTCAATTTATGAATTGAACGGATTATTTCTTTTTACCACCGTGACCACGGAAAATACGTGTAGGCGAGAATTCGCCAAGTTTATGTCCAACCATATTTTCAGTAATGTAAACGGGAATAAATTTGTTTCCATTGTGCACTGCAATAGTGTGACCTACAAAATCAGGTGATATCATCGTGGCGCGAGACCATGTTTTAACGACTGTTTTTTTGCCGCTTTCATTCATGGCTAATACCTTTTTCTCGAGCTTCAGATTGATAAAAGGTCCTTTTTTTAATGAACGACTCATATTATTTACTTAATTAATCTGATTATTTTTTCTTTCTTTCAATAATATACTGACTCGATTGTTTTTTGGGGTGACGTGTTTTGTAACCTTTCGCCAACAATCCTTTTCTTGAGCGTGGGTGTCCTCCTGATGCACGACCTTCGCCACCGCCCATTGGGTGGTCAACCGGGTTCATTACAACACCACGAACACGTGGACGACGTCCGAGCCAGCGTGAGCGTCCTGCTTTACCTGATCTTTCGAGTGCATGGTCAGAATTTCCAACCGAACCAATAGTTGCTTTACAGGTCGAAAGTACTTTTCTTAATTCACCGGAAGGCAATTTCACAATAGCATATTTGTCCTCACGTGAGTTCAATTGTGCAAATGTTCCTGCAGAGCGAACCATGGCCGCTCCTTGTCCGGGTCTAAGTTCGATATTGTGAATAATTGTTCCAAGTGGTATGTTTTGCAGGGGAAGCGAATTTCCAACTTCGGGAGCTGCTTCTGCACCTGACAATACAACCTGACCTACCTGTAATCCGTTGGGTGCAAGAATATATCTTTTTTCACCATCAGCATAAAACAATAATGCTATACGAGCTGAACGATTCGGATCGTATTCAATTGTTTTTACTGTTGCGGGCACACCGTCTTTATTACGTTTAAAGTCAATTACTCTATATTTCTTCTTGTGGCCACCACCAATGTAGCGCATTGTCATTTTTCCGTCGTGGTTACGACCACCGGATTTTTTAACACCTACCACAAGAGATTTTTCTGGCACAGATGCAGTAATTGTTTCAAATGTGCCAATAATTTTGTGTCTTTGCCCCGGTGTTGTGGGCTTTAATTTACGTACAGCCATTTCTTTAGTTTATAGTTGACAGTTTTGAAGTTGACAATTTTAATAATGTACTTGTAAAACTGCTTCCACGTTTACTGTTTACTTGTTTACTTTTATATATTGCTATAAAAATCTATTTGTTCGCCTTCTTTTAATGTAACGATAGCTTTTTTGTAAGCAGAAGTCTTTCCGTTAATCATACCCGATTTGGTATAGCGGCTTTTCTTTTTTGGTCCTACAATGGCTGTGTTAACATCTGTAACAGTTACATTGTACATTTCCTCAACTGCCTTTTTTATTTCTATCTTGTTGGCATCTTTAAGTACCTTAAAGCCATATCGGTTCAGTTTTTCTCCAAGCTTAGTCAGCTTCTCGGTAACGATTGGTTTGATGATAATTGACATTTCTGATCCTCCTTATGCTTTAAGTATTTGTTCAATTGCTTCGATTGCTTCTGCTGTAAACAAAAGATTTTTTGAATTAACCACATTATAAGTGTTTAATTCAGAAATAGTTACAACATTTGCGTAAGGCAAATTTCGAGCCGACAAATATACGTTTTTATTTGCATTTGCTAAAACAATCAGCGATTTTTTATCAGCAATGTTAAGATTTTTTGTCATTGCAACAAAATCTTTTGTTTTGGGAGCTGAAAAATCAATCGTATCAACAATCGTAATAGCCTCATCTTTAGCTTTATAAGAAAGTGCTGATTTGCGAGCAAGTTGTTTAACTTTTTTATTCAGTTTAAAACTGTAATCGCGAGGAACTGGTCCAAACATACGACCACCACCAACACGAACACCTGATTTTATATCACCCGGACGAGCACCACCTCCGCCTTTCTGGCGACCAAGTTTGCGGGTTGAACCTGCAAGTTCACTACGGCCTTTAGCTTTGTGGGTTCCCTGATGTTGATTAGCGAGGTATTGTTTTACATCCAGATAAATAGCATGGTCGTTAGGCTCAATACCGAAAATCTCGTCACTCAGGTTTATTTTTTTACCTGTGTCTTCTCCTTTAATATTTTTAATGCTTAGTTCCATGATATTTATAAATGTATAATTACTGTTGAACCTTTCGCTCCCGGAACAGAACCTTTTAATAGAATAAGATTATGTTCAGGAATTACTTTTAACACTAACAGGTTAATTACTGATACCTGTTTTCCTCCCATACGTCCTGCCATACGCATACCTTTAAAAACGCGTGAAGGGTACGATGACGCTCCTAATGAACCGGGCGCACGTAAACGGTTATGCTGTCCGTGAGTAGTTTGACCTACACCACCAAAGCCATGACGTTTTACAACGCCCTGAAAACCTTTACCTTTCGATACACCAACTACATCGACAAATGTATTGGGTTCGAACATTTCTACGGTGAGTTTATCACCCGCATTGAATTCTTTGTCAAATCCTTTGAACTCAACCAAGTGTCTTTGTGGCTGTACTCCGGCTGCCTTAAAATGTCCGGCTTCCGCTTTGTTGGTGTGCTTTTCATTTTTTGGCATAAAGCCTAACTGAATAGCTTTGTAACCATCTTTTTCAACGGTTTTTACCTGAGTTACAACACAAGGACCAGCTTCGATAACAGTGCACGGTACATTTTTACCGTCGGCACTGAAAACGGAAGTCATTCCGATTTTTTTTCCTATTAATCCTGGCATTTCAATTGTTATTTTTAATTATGAGTTACGAGTTACTAGTTACAATAACCGTTTACGCGTAACATTTTATTTAATCCTGGTTCAATGATAAATATACTTAGCTGCTCTGTTATGGGTTACAATTTACGCAACTTGAAAACTTTGGAACTTGTAACTCGTAACTTGTAACTTTTATCATACTTTAATTTCTACTTCTACACCACTGGGCAAATCAAGCTTCATCAGAGCATCAACAGTTTTTGCTGTTGAACTGTAAATGTCGATAAGACGTTTGTAAGATGATAGCTCAAATTGCTCGCGCGATTTTTTGTTTACGAAAGTTGAACGGTTTACAGTAAAAATCCGTTTGTGTGTGGGCAAGGGTATCGGGCCACTTACTACAGCTCCGGTTGATTTTACTGTTTTCACAATTTTTTCGGCTGATTTATCAACCAGATTGTGATCATACGATTTTAGTTTGATACGAATTTTTTGACTCATTGTCTTTAATTATTTTTAGTGAATATAGTTTGTTTCAGGTTAAGAGTCATTCGCTAACCTGAAACCTTGTTGTTTTACAAAAGATCTACCCTACCTTTTACTTCGGCTAACACTTCTTTAGCCAGCGAAGTTGAAACTTCGGCGTAATGCGAGAATTCCATTGAAGAAGTAGCACGACCGGAAGTAATTGTACGCAAGGCAGTAACATACCCAAAGGTTTCTGCTAAAGGTACTTTTGCTTTTACAATACGAGCACCGGTACGGCTCGATTCCATACCTTCTACCTGACCACGACGTTTATTGAGGTCGCCAATTACATCACCCATACTTTCTTCAGGAGTAACCACTTCCATTTTCATGATTGGTTCAAGAAGAATTGGTTTTGCTTTTGCACAGGCAGTTTTGAATGCCATCTGTGCACAGATTTCGAATGAAAGTTGGTCTGAATCGACTGAATGGTATGAGCCATCAATAACTGTTACTTTCAGTTTATCAAGAGGAAAACCTGCAAGGACACCGTTTCGCATAGCAGTAGCAAATCCTTTCTGTATTGATGGAATAAATTCTTTAGGAATATTACCACCTTTCACTACATCAATGAATTGAAGTGAGCCTTCAAAATCGGGATCAGCAGGTTCAACTTTAACAATAATGTCGGCAAATTTTCCGCGTCCTCCGGATTGTTTTTTGTAAACTTCGCGGATTTCTACAGCTTTCGAAATAGCTTCTTTATATGTAACCTGAGGACGACCCTGATTACATTCAACTTTGAACTCACGTTTCAAACGATCGATGATAATTTCAAGGTGAAGCTCACCCATACCACTGATAATGGTCTGTCCGGTTTGTTCATTTGTGTGAACGGTAAATGTTGGATCTTCTTCGGCTAGTTTTGAAAGTCCCATGCCCAACTTATCGAGGTCTTTCTGAGTTTTGGGTTCAACAGAAATACCAATCACCGGTTCAGGAAAATCCATTGACTCAAGAACTATCGGATGTGCCTCGTCGCATAAAGTATCACCGGTGCGTATATCCTTGAAACCTACTCCGGCACCGATATCTCCTGCAGATATACCATCTACAGGATTTTGCTTATTTGAGTGCATCTGGAAAATGCGTGAAATACGTTCTTTTTTGTCCGAACGACTATTATAAACGTATGAACCTGCTTCAAGTTTACCTGAATATACACGGAAGAAACACAGACGACCTACATAAGGATCGGTGGCAATTTTAAATGCAAGCGCGGTAAGAGGTTCGTTAGCATCGGGATGACGTACAATTTCTTTAGACTCATCGCGAGGATCTTTACCAATAATTTCAGGAGTATCAAGCGGACTTGGAAGAAATGCACAAACTGCGTCAAGCATTGTTTGTACACCTTTGTTTTTAAATGCAGAACCACAAATCAATGGATTGATTTCCATGGAAATAGTAGCCTTACGGATAGCTCTTTTGATTTCCTCCTCTGTAATTGTTGAAGGATCATCAAAATATTTTTCCATTAATTCATCGTCGTATTCAGCCACAACTTCGAGCATTTTATCTCTCCATTCTTCAGCTTCAGCTTTTAAATCGGCTGGAATTTCTTCAACTGAATATTCAGCTCCCATTGTCTCATCATGCCAGAAAATTGCCTTCATTTTGATAAGGTCAACTACACCTTTGAATTTTTCTTCCGCTCCAATAGGAATCTGTATAGGACAAGGTTTAGCGCCAAGAACTTCTTTTATCTGACGAACTACTTCAAAAAAATCTGCACCTGAACGGTCCATTTTATTTACGAAACCAATTCGAGGCACATTATATTTATCAGCTTGACGCCAAACAGTTTCTGATTGGGGTTCAACACCGCCAACTGCACAGAAAGTAGCTACAGCACCATCCAAAATTCGAAGTGAACGTTCAACTTCAACAGTAAAGTCCACGTGTCCCGGAGTGTCAATCAGGTTTATTTTATATTTATCGTTTTGGTAATCCCACGAAGTAGTTGTTGCAGCCGAAGTAATAGTAATCCCACGCTCCTGCTCCTGTTCCATCCAGTCCATAGTAGCAGCACCATCATGTACCTCACCTATTTTGTGGGTAAGACCGGTATAAAACAAAATACGTTCAGACGTAGTTGTTTTACCCGCATCGATATGCGCCATGATACCTATATTCCGGGTGTAACTTAAATCTCCTTTTGCCATTTGTTAACTTATAATCTTTTGTTATCCTTAATACAATCTTTTTTAATACTTAAAATCTGAAGTGAGCAAAAGCACGGTTTGCTTCAGCCATACGATGCATGTCTTCTTTGCGTTTGAAAGCACCACCCTGATTGTTGAAAGCATCAACAATTTCGGCAGCCAATTTGTCAGCCATCGAACGTCCTCCGCGTTTGCGCGAATATAATATAAGATTTTTCATCGAGATGGATTCCTTCCTTTCAGGACGGATTTCAGTTGGAACCTGGAAAGTGGCACCACCCACACGACGCGATTTTACTTCAACAAGAGGAGTAATGTTTTCGAGCGCTTTCTTCCAGATTTCGAGAGGGGATTTTTCTTCGTTCGGGAGTTTGTTTTTTACAACTTCGAGCGATGAATAAAAAATGTCGAAGGCAGTTGATTTTTTGCCATCGTACATAAGGTGGTTTACAAATTTTGTAACCATCGACTCGTTGAAAACGGGATCCGGTAAAATTACCCGTTTTTTTGGTTTCGATTTTCTCATTTTTTACAAAAATTTCCGTTTTTGTTTTTGGTTGCTTTTGATTTACTTCAACAATTCCGCCGAATTATTTACTCAACCTGTCAGCTACTACCTTTTAAACTCAAACAAGTTTTTTAAATACTTAATTGTGATAATTTTTTAAAGAAGTCAGGAAAATTTATTTTTTTCCTTTTACTGGACCTTTTGCAGGAGCACCTTTAGCTGCAGCACCGGCTTTTGGACGTTTTGCACCGTATTTTGAACGACGTTGTGTACGACCATTTACACCTGCTGTATCGAGGGTTCCACGCACAATGTGATAACGTACACCGGGAAGGTCTTTTACACGACCGCCGCGTACCATTACAATGGAGTGTTCCTGCAGATTATGTCCTTCGCCCGGTATGTATGCGTTTACTTCCTTTTGGTTTGTAAGTCTTACACGTGCTACTTTACGCATTGCCGAGTTTGGCTTTTTAGGAGTAGTAGTGTAAACACGAACACAAACGCCGCGACGCTGTGGACATGAATCCAACGCTGGTGATTTGCTCTTGTCAATAAGTTCTGCTCTTCCTTTTCTTACTAATTGTTGAATTGTAGGCATCTTACTTTTTTGTTATTACTTTGAATTACTTTGTTTTCTGTCCATGATGGATTTTGCCCAAAATGGGTTGCAAAGGTACAAACTTTTTTTTATTCAGACAATAATTACTCTCAAAATTTTCTCTATATATGTGAATATTTATTCATGTCTTATTTAAACTTTTCATTTACTGATAGTTTTCTTCTAATTTTGCTTTCTATTTATGATAAAAAAGGTGTATGAAACCGAAATGAAAAAACCGGAAAAAACTTCCGGTTTTCAAATGATTAAAATTATAAAAAGGTTTTTTAGAAGTTTCTATTTATATAAATCGTCGGAAGTATAAGCTTTAGGTAGTTTTCGTAAATTATACTGCGAAGCCATAATTTCACCGTAAGCGCCTGCCGAACGTAATGCTATTAAATCGCCGCGTTTTGTCTGATTGAGTGAAAAATCCTTGGCAAATGTATCTGATGATTCACAAATCGGGCCTACAACATCATAACTCATTTCAGGTAAATCAGATGTTATGTTTTCGATGCGGTGATATGCCTGATAAAGGGCTGGTCGTATGAGTTCAGTAAAACCTGCATCGAGAATGGCAAAGCGTTTTGTTTTTCCTTCTTTAATATATAATACTTTGCTGATAAGACTTCCGCATTGAGCTACAATAGCACGCCCTAGTTCAAAATGTAAGGTTTGTTGAGGACGTAGACTTAAATGCTCACGAAAAATTTTAAAATAACTTTCGAAATCGGGTATAGGAAAATGATTCGGATGCTCGTAATTGATTCCTAAACCTCCTCCCACGTTGATATGCTGAAGCGTAATTCCTTTACGTTCAAAAAAATCCTGCAATTCGTTAACTCTTACACATAAACCCTGAAATGGTTGTAAATCGGTGATTTGTGATCCGATATGAAAATGGATTCCCACCAGTTTAATATTGCTTAGCTTTTGAAGTAAATCGGTTACATATTCGAGGTCGGAAATATTAATACCGAATTTATTTTCATTTAACCCGGTAGTGATATAGTGATGAGTATGTGCACTTACATTGGGATTAATTCTTAATGCTACCTGAGCAGTTTTCCCTTTGGCAGAAGCCAATTCATTGATAACTTCAAGTTCCTGTGTCGATTCAACATTAAAACAGAAAATATTGTTATCGAGTCCGAGTTCAATTTCTTCGTCGGATTTACCTACGCCTGCAAAAACAATTTTTCTCGGATTAATTCCGGCATCTAATGCAGCCTGAACTTCACCTCCACTTACACAATCGGCACCTAAACCTGCATTTTTTATTACCTTAAGCACCTGAGGATTCACATTTGCTTTAAGTGCGTAATGCACTTCGAAAGGCATATTTACAGTAACTTCAGCAATTTTATCGAGAGTTGAACGTAAAACCTCAAGATCGTAATAATAAAATGGAGTTTTTAGCTCTTTAAATTTATCAACCGGAAATTTTCCTTTAATCATAATAGTAATTTTTTATTCGCTGTAAAAAAACAAAATCCGGCTCGGGTTTTTGCTGAAACACCGACCCGGAAGTAAGAACTATATTGTTATTGTAACATTCTAAAACAATACTTTACTCAATGAAGCGAGAGCACGTTTTTTATCGCTTGCATTGATAAGGAATGATACATTGTAGTTACTTCCACCGTATGAAATCATTCGTACCGGAATATCTTTGAAAGCACTAACAATAGTTGTTTGAAATCCAACATTTTCAGGAGGTAAATCCCCAACCACGCAAATGATCACCATGTCAGTATCGACGGTAACAGTTCCGAGTTTTTTGAGGCTGTTAACTATTTCATCGAGTTTTTTGGGATTATCAATGGTAACAGATACTCCAACTTCGGATGTTGTTATCATATCAATTGGCGTCTGATAGCTTTCGAAAATTTCGAAAACTTTTCGCAGAAAACCGTGAGCGAGCAACATTCGACCCGATTTGATTTTAATAGCTGTGATTCCATCTTTTGCAGCTATAGCCTGTACTTTCCCTTTCTGATGTTGTAAGGAAATTAGTGTACCGGGAGCTTGAGGATCCATCGTATTGAGCAAACGAACAGGGATATTGTTCAGTTTTGCAGGCAGGATACAAGTAGGATGTAAAATTTTAGCTCCAAAATAAGCCAATTCGGCAGCTTCTTCAAAATGTAGATAAGGAACCGGTTTTGTACCTTCTACAAAACGCGGATCATTATTGTGCATTCCATCGATATCGGTCCATATTTGTATTTCTTCAGATTTTATGGCTGCGCCAATAAGGGATGCTGTATAATCGCTACCTCCTCGCTGCAGATTATCTATTTCGCCATAAAAATTTCTGCAAATATAGCCTTGTGTAATATAATAAGTATAACCCGGATTGTTTTTCAGTTGCAAATCCAATTGCTCAGCAATAAAAGCAGTATCTGGTTCAGCATTTTTATCGATACGCATAAACTCGAGTGCTGGTAATAGAATACTTTTTTTGCCGGTTTCGGTCATGTAAAGCTGGAACATGTTTGTAGAAAGAAGTTCTCCTTGAGCAAGAATTGCTTTTTCTTCAAATAATGTAAACACTGATTTTGAGAAAGAACGTAAATAATCGAAATGAACACGGATAATTTCTAATGCTTTGGTTTTATATTCATCCGTTGAATATAATTCGTCAATAACATCGAAATACTTCTGCTCAAGTACATTGATACGTTCGAGTGCTCCGGCTGAATTGTTTTTGTAAAAATAATCGGAAATTTCAACTAAACTGTTCGTTGTTCCGGACATAGCCGAGAGCACAACAATTTTTTGTTCGCCATCGCAAATTAGATTTGCTACATCTTTAATGCGTGCAGCTGAACCTACTGAAGTGCCTCCAAATTTTAATACTTTCATTTTTAAAAATTCTCGCTTTTTTGCCAGCAGTTTTAGTTTATCTGGCATATTTTGGTTACTTATTTTGAAAAACAATATTACAAATCACTTTATTGCAACTGAAACTATTTTATAATCTCTATATTTTATAATCTCTAACTGAACAATTGATTGCAAAATTTTAATTCTTGGGTGCAAAATTAATCATTTTTCTTTATCTTTTTGTTAAACTTCTATCACAATTTTACAATACCTTTGCAAAAAGAAAACGTAAACGAAAATTTTAAGATAAAAAAAAGAGGTAAAACCCTCTTTTGGTATTACCTCTTTGTATATTATAGGGTGAAAAACGGGGCTCGAACCCGCGACCTTCGGAACCACAATCCGACGCTCTAACCAACTGAGCTATATTCACCGTGTTTTGCGGTGCAAAGATAATAAAGCAGAAAAGAATGTGCAAAGAAAATTTATTAAAAATCAAAAAAAACAATATCTTGTTTATAGTCAACAAAATAACAACTAAAAATTATGCGATTTATATTTATTGACGAGCAAACTGAGAAAATTTATCGTGAAATTTTAAAAAAAATTACCCTTTCGATGAATGGTGTTGCAGCTGATTTAATGCGTGAGCAGGGAATAAAATATGAAAAAAATCTTGGTGTATCTATAGTCCGGCTTCGCGAAATTGCTTCGGAATATCAACCCTCTCAAAAATTGTCCGAGCGTTTATGGAAAAACAACCAAAGAGAAACACGTATCATGGCATTTTTACTTGCCGATAATCAAAAAACCACATTAGAATCTGCATTAGAAATTGCTGAAAAAATTGATCAACCTGAATTGGCTGAAACCGGTGCTATGTTTCTATTTAGCAAACTGCCTTTTGCACCGGAATTTTGCTTTCGTTGTATTTCTTCGGATAAGGAATTAACAATAATGACGGGCTTTCTGACCGCTGCAAGAATATACGAAAACTTCACATTTTTACAATGTGATGAGTTAATAACAAACGCTTTTAATATGATGGAAACCGACAGCTACTATATTTCAAAATCTGTTGGATTATTTTTAAGCCGAATGTGCCGAATTGATAAAAAAACAGCTCAAAAAATTCAATATGAAATTAATAAAACACAGTATTTCAATGCTAAATACAGCGGATTTATAAAAGATATGGTACTTCAGGAAATTGAATATTTTGTACACAAGTAAAAAAATTTGTATTTTTGTTCCGAAACAAATTGATGCATGAAAGAATTACAAACAACTGATTCAGTCATATCTGTTTTTAATGCGTACTTAAAAAAGAATGGGTTACGAAAAACTTGTGAAAGATTTGCTATACTGGAACAAGTGAGTAAAACCGATGGACATTTTACTGCAGAACAACTTTTCGAAGCTATGCAAAAAGATTTCAGGGTGAGCCTTGCATCAGTTTACAACAATTTTGAGCTGTTACAAAAAGCAGGATTGATTGTTAGACATCAATTTAATGGTAATTCAGCACTTTTTGAAAGAACTTTTAATATTCAGACTCATCATCATCTTGTATGCACAAACTGTGGTAAGGTGAAAGAGTTTACCGACAAAAACTTGAAAATATACATAGGAACAAAAAAGTTTAACAATTTATATCCTTCACATTTTTCTCTTTATATTTATGGATTATGCAGGAAGTGTTATAAAGCATCAAATACATCCAAACATTCTGACAATGAAACTGACAATGATGAATAAAACCCAGATAAAAACACTAAAGCGTAAAACATAAATAAAAAAATCTTATCACTAAAAAATATTAAGAATGAAAGCAGATGTACTTCTTGGACTCCAATGGGGAGACGAAGGAAAAGGAAAAGTAGTGGATGTACTAACCCCACATTATGACATAATTACACGTTTTCAAGGGGGTCCCAACGCCGGTCATACACTTGAATTTGAAGGTAAAAAGTTTGTTCTACGGTCAATACCATCAGGTATTTTTCAAGGAAATAAAATAAATGTAATCGGAAATGGCGTAGTGCTCGATCCGGCACTCTTTAAAGCTGAAGTTGATGCTTTGGAAGCTTCGGGGCATCCACTCACTGAAAGACTCAAAATATCTAAAAAAGCACATTTAATACTACCTACACACAGATTATTGGATGCAGCGTATGAAAATGCAAAAGGCTCTGCTAAAATTGGCACAACCGGTAAGGGAATTGGACCGACATACACCGATAAAATAAGCCGCAACGGAGTCAGAGTTGGCGATATTCTGCATAATTTCGAAGAAAAATATACGACTGCCATTAATCGCCACAAAGAAATACTCAAACAGTATAACTTTAAATATAATCTGGAAGAAATTGAAAAAGACTGGTTCGAAGGCATCGAGTGTATTAAACGCTTTGAATTGGTTGACAGTGAACATTTGATAAATGAAGCCATAAACAGCGGCAAAAAAGTACTTGCTGAAGGTGCACAAGGCACAATGCTCGACATCGATTTCGGTTCGTATCCATTTGTAACCTCATCGAATACTGTATGTGCAGGTGCCTGTACTGGTCTTGGTCTTGCACCACGTAATATTGGCGAGGTTTATGGAATTTTCAAAGCATACTGTACTCGTGTTGGAAGTGGCCCATTCCCTACCGAACTTGAAGATGAAACAGGCAATCTGATGCGTAATCGCGGACATGAATATGGTTCAGTTACAGGACGTCCGCGTCGCTGTGGATGGATTGACCTGGTTGCGCTCAGGTATGCCATAATGATAAACGGAGTGTCGCAACTGATAATGATGAAAAGCGATGTTCTCGACGAATTGGATACTATAAAAGCTTGTGTGGCCTATAATATTGACGGAAGGGAAACTGACAAATTTCCGTTTGACATAAACGAAGGAGTCGAACCTGTATTTGCTGAATTACCCGGTTGGAAAACAGACATGACAAAAATGAAATCGGAAGATGAATTTCCTGAAGAATTCAATGCTTATTTAACTTTTCTTGAAGAAGAATTGGGTGTGCCGATAAAAATTGTTTCTGTTGGGCCGGACAGAGAACAGACTATTGTGAGATATGTTGAATAAATAGAAGAAGGTTGAGGAAAAGGCTAAGGCTAAGGCGGAGGCTGAGGTTAAGGTTGAGGTTAAGGTTGAGGAAAGTTGCTTTCAAAAAGAGTATTTTACTTATAATACTGCCAATTTGTCAATGGCAAGGTATTTGAAAGGAAATATTCCAAATTCAAATTTTAAAACAAAAAAAAATTATGTTAGGAAGTTATATTATTTTCGGGATATTTGCTTTATTGAGTTGGATAGTATCAAACAGCCTTAAAGCAAAATTTGTACGTTATTCAAAAATTCCGGTTAATTACGGACTTACAGGTAAAGATGTTGCAGAAAAAATGCTGCGCGATAATGGTATTTATGATGTAAAAGTAATTTCAACTCCGGGTCAACTTACCGACCACTACAATCCGCTGAACAAAACTGTAAATTTGAGTGAGGGAGTTTACAATTCGAATAGTGTAGCCGCAGCTGCCGTGGCAGCCCACGAATGTGGACATGCCGTACAGCATGCAACCGCTTATGCACCTTTGCAAATGCGTTCGAAACTTGTACCGGTAGTTAGTTTTGCTTCGCAATGGATGCAATGGGTACTTTTGGCAGGAATTGTCCTGATTAATACATTTCCGCAAATTCTGCTTGGTGGTATTATTTTATTTGGCATCACAACACTCTTCAGTTTTATAACTTTACCTGTTGAAATTAACGCAAGTAGTCGTGCCATTGCCTGGCTCAACAATGCCGGAATAACAAATTACGAAACAAGCGCACCTGCAAAAGACGCCCTTAAAACAGCTGCATATACTTACGTAGTAGCTGCATTAGGTTCACTGGCAACGCTTGTGTATTATATAATGATTTTTTTAGGACGCAGGGATTAATATTAAAAGCATGAAGCTTCAGGAATCGGCAAAAAAATGTTATCTTTGCAGCCCTGAAATAAGGCTCCGTAGTTCAGCTGTATAGAACGTCAGATTCCGGTTCTGAAGGTCGTGGGTTAGAATCCCGCCGGGGTCACACTCAAACAAAAAGCGGTTACATTCAAAATTGTAATCGCTTTTATTTTTTAAATGAACTTAAAAAAATTGATTGATTTTCAAATTAAATCTTCATTATTTGTACACATGAAATATTATTACGACATTTGCCCTGTAAACAAACAGATAAATTTTCATAGTTAAGGTTTAAGTAAAAATGATTACGGGTGGCCGGGAGGTTAGCCGTAATTTTTTTATAACACATAAACTACCGGTAAAAAATTTGTTTTATAATTTCAGGTAAATCTTGTGGATGTTTTGCGATCTGCTCAGGATTAAAAGATAACAGTGTATTATAAGGAGTAAGCCCCCAACTAACAGACACAATGTGGATACCAGCTTTTCTTGAAGCATTAATATCACGCGTTTCGTCGCCAATATAAACTATATCTTGTTGTTTTATGTTATGTATATTCATTATTTTTTTTAATACTTTCTCTTTCCCGAAGAAACTGCTGCTTGAATAAACAAACTTGAAATAATTTTTAATTCCATGTAAATGAAGGAATTTCATTACATTACCTTTAGCATTCGAAGTTACAATCCCGAGTTCGAAACCTGATGCATGTAATTCATTAATAACTTGTAAAATACCATCAACAAGTTTTAAGGAGTTCATTTGTCTTTTCATTTCGTTTCGAACATGCAGAACCAACAAAAATAATTTTAATTTATTTACTCCATATTCTGCGAAAAATCGTTTTGGATTTTCAGCACTTAACTTACCGATATCTTTTACATCGATTTGCTTGCAATTGTACTTTGGTGCAATACGATTGTAAATGTTTATTGCCATTTCAACAGATGAAGCTATTGTTCCATCGAAATCAAATATTACGTATTTTGAATCATTCATCTTTTTTAAAACTTTTGCGACAAGGATTTGTAACACAAAGATAAAAGAAATCATTAACTACCAAAATCAGTCTGAATCATTCTAAAGAAAATATGGTTATCTTATGCAAAAAAAATCTGCAGGAATTTGATTATCCTACAGATTTTTAAATAAAAAAAATTTTTTCTTTCAATAAAACCGTTGTAAACAAGTAACTGATATTACATTAACCTGAAATTTACGGGCAATGTCATACGAACCTTTACAGGTTTTCCGTTTTGCATTCCCGGCATCCACTTTGGCATGGATTTAATAACACGTAATGCTTCTTTATCCAAACTCGGATCGACACTTCTTACAATTTCAATGTCTTCTACTGAACCATCTTTCCCGACAACAAACTGACATATAACTCTTCCTTGCGTATAAGTTTCAATCGCTATTTGCGGATACCGAATATTTTTTGATAAATACTCATTCACATTTCCATTAAATTGAGGCATTTTTTCGGCAAAAATCACCGGAACATCCGGCATATCTTCAACTGGTGCATCACCATAAGTAATTGTAGGAGAAGCTACAACTTCATCTTTATTAAAATCCGATTTAAATTCAACTTCGTTAACTGCAATGTTATCATCTACTACTTTAATTTCATCAATTAATTGAATAGGAGGTGGAGGAGGCGGTGGTGTATTTACATTTGTTTGTGGAATTTCAACTATTAAGTCCTGAGTTTCATCTGCAGATACTATTGGTTTAAAAACTTCTACTTTAGATTTCGACCACTCAAGTGCGATATAGGTTAGTGAAAAAACAATAACAAACCCAATCATAAACATAATTGTTTTTTTGTTTTCGAGATAAGCCCCGGAAGATTTTTTCATTTCCATAATTTTAGCGATTAATAGTTGATAATAAGTTAGTTCTTATTTTAATAACGTAGAATTAATTGTATTTAGTATTGAATGTTAAATTTAAATTTTTGAATTAAACCGCACACAAAAACTGTCAAAATTTACACATAGAAGCGAAAAGAGAATATCTAAATTTGTGCATTCGAAATCTATAATAACTAATACTAAAAAAAATGAAAAAAAACTTCTACAAACTAACACTTCAATTATTATTTCTTGGGCTGTCATATTCTGCTCTTAATGCCCGTACAATTTATGTTTCAACCACCGGTAACGATTCAAATCCGGGTACAGAAACTTCTCCTTATTTAAATATCCAAAAAGCAGTTGACGAAGCAGCTCCCGGCGATATTATTTATTTGCGTGGCGGAACTTACATGCTTACAAAACGTGTTAAAATTGAGAAAGCAGGAACAGCCGATGCTCGAATCAGTTTGTTTGGCTATCCTGGCGAAAGAGTAATTATTGATGGGTCGAATATTACAGCTACTAACGTAAACGAATTCAAACAAGCCCGCTGTATTTACGTCAACCATTTTGGCGATTACTGGCATTTTAAAAATCTGGAATTGTGTAATGCTAAGGACAATGGCATGAAACTGGAAGGAAGCTATAATATTGTAGAAAACTGTAAGTTTTATGGAAATAACGACACAGGGCTTCAAATTGGCATGTATAAAGATTTTTCTATTGAAGAGACTAAATCCTTTCCAATAAGTGGAGAGCCACAATTTAATCCCGGATTTTCTTATTGTAAATACAATAAAGTAATAAACTGCGATGCATGGGAAAATTACGATAAAAAATCGTTTAGCGGAAGCGATGATGGTGGCGATGCGGATGGTTTCGCGGCTAAACTTTTTCCCGGTCCGGGAACAGAATTTTATGGCTGCCGTGCCTGGAACAATTCCGATGATAACTGGGATTTATACATGGTTTATCATCCCATAGTAATTGATAATTGTTGGAGCTGGAACGCAGGTAAAAGAGCTGATGGCTCAACGCCGGGAAATGGCAATGGTTTTAAACTTGGTGGTGGTGGAACTTCCGGTGGTGCAGCATTCCCTCAATCGGTTGGCGCGCATGTTGTACGTAATTGCATCGCATTTGATTGTGCTCATAAAGGCTTCGACCAAAATAATGCTTACGAGGCCATGTATCTTTTTAATAATGTGGCTTGGGGAAATGAATATAACTATAGATTTCCAACGATTTTTATGTATGGAACCATGTATATGAGAAACAATATTGGATTTAAACCGGTTACTCTGAACCATGAATTCTTATCTGCAAATAAAGAAGGTGCTCAGGTTCCGAATACCGCATACAACAGTTGGACAACTTTTGATGGATGTGATCCATATAAAGATGGAAATAAAGTAAATGGTACTGCAGTTTGGGCAAAAGATTATTCATCACAGCTTAAAAATCTTTCATCTACTTTGTTTATGGCAGAACGACAAGCTGATGGAAGTTTGCCCGAAAATGATTTTGCAAAATTGAAAGAAGGCAGTCTTTTTATCAATGCCGGAGAAAACATTGAAAACTTCACTCCTACTGCACATAGTCCGGGTGGATTAACATTGCCTCCTGTTTCAATATTATATAATGATGGTAAAGCCGATATGGGCGCTTTTGAAACCGGCGATCCAACAACGGCTATTTTGAGTTTAACTTCAGGCAAAGCAGATCAGCATGTGTTTGCAGGGACTGCAATAACTACTACAGTTTATAAATGGGGAGGCGCTGCTACCGATGTTACAGTAAGCAAATTGCCCGATGGATTAACAGCTTTGAAAGATGCCACGGCAAAAACAGTAACCATTTCGGGAATTCCAACAGCAGAAGGAACTTATTCTATTGTAAATGTAGGAGGAACAAATACAATTACTTTAACCGGACAAATTAAAATTTCGAATGTTGCACCCGCAACACTTACACTCACCGAAGGGAAAGCTGCTCAGGAAGTATTTTTTGGAAATGCCATAATAACAACCGTATTTACCTGGGGCGGTGGTGCTACCGGAGTTAGTTATACTACGTTGCCAAACGGAATTACTGGAGTTATTAACGAATCGGCAAAAACACTTACTATTTCAGGAATTCCAACCGAAGATGGAAGTTTCCTTGTAAGTTCAGTCGGAGGTATGGAAGGTTCAACCGTTTCTTTCAATTGCAATATTACCCGCGTTCTACCAACCAAAATTCTTACCGGCGATTGGTATCACATTCAGGATGCTTACGATGCAATACCTTCTGATTTAAAAGGTGTTGTAACTTTTGCTACAGGTACCGATGCATCAAATCCAACAGTTTGGAATCCAACGTATGTTGAAACAACGGGAAGTGCTCCAAGCGGTTGTACAACTGGCGCAATAAATGTTGAACGTAGCGGTGGTAGCGTTACATGGACTTTGCCAAGTTTAGTAGAAATGAAATCGAATATCCACTTTACAGGAACACGTACATTAAACATTGAATATACCGTAGGTGGAGTAACAAAAACATGGACATCGGCTTCATTGGCAAAACAAACCATGCTGAATTGGGATATGATGCTTGCAATAGGACTTGAACCAACCAAAAAGCCGGTTACAATCAAGTTTATCAATACGTCAACTTCGGGCGGAATTCGAATTTACGATTTTTATGTAAAAACCTATGATGAATCTACAGGGGTAAAAAACCTTGAATTGCCAAAAGTTAAGTATAATATGTACCAAACTGAAACTGCATTAATAGTTTATGGCGAAATAGCTCAACTCAAAGTGTATTCAATTTCAGGCGAAATGGTTTCACATTCTGCTATGTCGCAATTGGTTGAAACAAGTCGTTTAAACAAAGGTGTTTACATTGTTCAAATTGAAGATATGAACGGAAACGTTACTTCGCAGAAATTTATAAAAAAATAATATAACAAATCAATCCTAACAGGTTTCTAAAACCTGTTAGGATTACCATTTATCTAAATACGTTATTAAAATATCACATGAAAAAACTTATACTCCTAATTTCAAGCATTTTTATTTCCGCATTAATATTTTCGCAAACTACTATCACTGAAAATTTCGAAACAGGTTTACCCACTTCGGCTCCTTCGAGTGAAACTTCAGTTACATTAAGTACCGGTGTTTGGAAAATAAACGGAACATTCGGGAAATCGGACAATGGAAGCAATCGCCTGGCAATGAACACCAATGGATATGCTATTACTCCGGCAATCAACAAACCAACATCGGTTTCGTTTGTACATCGCGGTAGCGGTAGCGGGAAAGTTATTACCGTTTATAAATCGATAAATAACGGAACAAATTGGACTTCGATAGGAACCGCAACGGTAAGTTCTTCTTCCACTTATGCGCAAGCAAACATGTCGGTTGGCGAAGCAGGCACAAAAAATGTGTTGCTAAAATTTGTATGCGGTTCGGCTACCATTTATATTGACAATGTTGAAATAACCTGTTCAAACATGGGCGATGAACCAACTACGCAAGCATCCATTTTTGCAACAAGTGTTTTAGGCACCTCAATGACTATCAATTTTGTAAAAGGCAATGGCGATGGACGTTTGCTTGTTTATTCGAAAGGGACTCCGGTAACATGGGCTCCGGTAGATGCAACTCCTTATTTGAATTTACCCAAACAATTGGATGACAATGTAATGGGAGTGTATGCCGGAAATGCTGATAATGTATCAGTTACCGGTTTGGAAGCAGGTGAAACCTATCATTTTGCCGTTTTTGAATATTCCGGCGCTAACGATGCCATTAATTATCTCACATCAACAGTCGGGCGTCTTGAACAAAAAACGATGGAAGTTCCAAGCATCACTATAAACCCTGCTGTAATAAATTTTGGTGCAGTAAAAACAGGAACTTTCAGTAAACGCAGTTTCACGGTTTCAGCAAAATATCTTTATCCTTCATCGGGAAATATTACTGTATTAGCTGATCCTAATTTTATGATTTCTACATCGTCGGCTGATGGTTACACAACTTTATTGAACTTACCGTATACCGATGGAACTTTAAATGCTACAACACTTTATGTTAAATTTACACCAACAGCATTACAACCCTACAGTTACATCACAAGTATTTCGGGTGGAACTGCATCAGCAAATTTACAGTTATTAGGCACAGGTTCAAATACCGATTCGAAAACATATTATTTGTCTCCAACAGGAAGCGATGCTGGCGAAGGAAGTTACGATTCTCCATGGTACAATTTGCAAAAAGCGGTTGATGCTGCCGTTCCGGGTGACACCATCATTTTAAGGGGTGGAACTTATTTCCCAACAATGATGAAAGATGGTACAAAAACTACTGTACGTATTAGTGCATCAGCAAATGCAGCAAAACGCATCACTATTAAAAATTATCCCGATGAATTTCCGATCTTAAATTTCAAGGATCAACCAAAGAAATTAGGTGTTCGCGGTATACATTTAACCGGTAGTTACTGGACAATATATGGAATTCACATAACCCAGGCAGGCGATAACGGAATAAAATTGGAAGGAAATTATAACCGTATTGAACGTTGTACTTTCAGCTATAATGATGATTCCGGAATTCAACTTGGTTTCGGACATAATTTCTCCGATACATGGCCTGGAATATCATCGAATGATGGCAGTTACTGCGCATTCAATGACATAATCGACTGTGATTCGTATTTGAATTGTGATGCCGATAATTATGGAAGTGATGCCGATGGATTTGCCTGCAAAATGCACAATGGAAAAGGAAATCGGTTTATTCGTTGTCGTTCATGGGATAACGCCGACGATGGTTGGGATTTATACGAAACGGATTATCCGGTTTATTTAATAGAATGTTGGGCTTGGGGTTCTGGCCGCGCTGAAAATTTCACCTGGGTTCAGGCTTCGGGATCGTTTCAGGGCAATGGTAATGGCATAAAAATGGGTGGAAATGGCACTGGTGGCTCATCAAAAGGTAAACATGAAGCTTGGAATTGCGTAGCATTTAATAATAACAAAACCGGTTCTGTAAAAGGTTTCGACCAAAACAGTCATAGCGGTGGCGAAAAATTAGTAAACTGTCTGGCTTTTGGCAATGGGTACGATTTTATGTTTGAAACAAATGGAGCAGGACGTGAATACTACAATAATGTATGCTTTGGAAATATTGAAATAGCTTCAGGAAGTACTGAAAGCAACAATGCAATGTTATCGACAAGTGATAAAGCATGGAAAAACAATGTTATACGCGGCTTTGGAGCATCGGACTATGTAAGTTTAAGCGAAACCGATGCAAAAGCACCCCGTAGTGCCGATGGAAGCATGCCTACAAAGTTTGCACGATTGAAAAGTAACAGTGTACTTATAGATAAGGGTTTAATGTTTAATATTCCTTATACGAATGAATTCCCGTTATTAGCACAGCCTACTTATGGAAACGGACGAGATTTAGGTCCTTATGAACTAAAAGAAGGTGAAATTTTTTCGGCTGTTCAGATTATTCTAAACATAAATGCAAAGTTAGATGTATCAATTCAGCCAAATCCATGTAAAACAGAAGCAATAGTAAAATTCAGTTCTGATTTTTCTGATAATGCATCCATAAAAATTCTGAATATGAACGGTCAAATCATTTCCGAAGTATATAACAAAGCCGTTAATTCCGGAATTGAGTATTATATTCCAATTTCAGTTAATAACTTACAAAACGGAATTTATCTCTGTCAGTTAAGTATTGGAAATCAGACAAAAACTAGTAAATTGATTGTATCAAAATAATTTTTCAATAAACTTTTCCAATTAAATAAACTTTTCCAAAGTCTTTGAACTTTGGAAAAGTTTAAAACCAACAAAGAAAATTTATGAAAAAACTTTTACTTCTAATCTTATCAATTCTATTTTTTACTCCAATCTATTCCCGCCAACTTTGGCTTTCGCCCACCGGAAGCGATTTAAACAAAGGTTTAACACTTGAAACCGCATGGAAAACTCCCAATTATGCTTTTAATAACTTGGTAGCAGGCGATACCCTTTGGGTAAAAGGTGGAACTTATACGGTAACCGCTACCGTAAAATCAAAAAACGCGGGAACTAAAACCCAACCTGTGAAAGTATTTGCAGTAAGAGGTGAGAAACCATTGTTCGATTGTTCATCAATGAGAAATTACGGTAATGAATCATCAACCTATCGTGGCATGGATTTACGTCAAGCCTGGTGGCATGTACGTGGAATAAAAATATATAAAGCCGGATATAATGGAATAATTATCGCCGGCGAAAATATCACTGTCGAGGGAATGACAGTTCAGGAATGCGGGTTCGATGGAATTTCGATGGCTGCCGGTGCGGTAAATGCACGCATTATTAATTGTGACTCATTCCGGAACTGCGATGTTTCGGCAAAAGGTGAAAACGGTGATGGTTTTGCAGCAAAAGAGGGAACAGGCACAGTTTTCATTGGTTGTCGCGCATGGGAAAATGCCGACGATGGATGGGATGTTTACGGAGGAAATCAACCAATTCTGATTGACAGCTGCTGGTCGTGGGGAAATGGCGTAAATTACTGGCCAGAATATATAAGTTCATATCAGGGCGATGGAAATGGTTTTAAACTTGGTGGTGGTGGCGGTGTTGATGGCAATGCTCCTAATGTGGTTTTAAACAGTTTTGCTTTTAATAATGTGAGCAAAGGATTCGACCAAAATCATAACGCATGGGGAATTACCTGTATCAATTGTACCGGTTTTAACAACAATGGCATGGGAAATTTTGCTTTTCAGGAAGTGCCTTCACAAGGAAAACATGTTATGATTAACAACCTTTCATTTGCCGGAACCGGACAAAATATTGCAGCAGGAAGTACCGAAACTACAAACAGTTGGAATCTGGGCTTAACGTTTACCAATGACATGTTTGAGAGTTTGAATACTGCCGATGCTTATCTTGAAAGAGATGAGGACTACAGACTTACAAACCCTGCCATAACAGCATTGTTTAAACTGAAAAGTAACAATCCTGCCATCGATAAAGGAACTGTTCAAACTTTTATAAGACTAAAACCTTACTACGCCATTCCTTATTCGGGAATTAAACCAGATTTGGGAGCAAAGGAATACGATCAGGGCAACTGGACTTTTCCAACTCCGGATGAAACGCAACCCGAAGATTCAACCGTAACTCCCGGCAACCGACCAACGGGTACAAAACAAGTTATTGTAAATGTACCAACACAGTTTACAGTTAGTGCCGGAGCAAAATCGACAGTTTGGGGACCATTTTGTCTTGCCTCAGCTGAAAGCGCCGTGTTCGATATGCAAGCAGTAGGTTCATCGTCGGGAGCTGTAATTATTGAATTTTCGAAAGACAACACAAACTGGGAACAAGTTGGCACTCAGGCAAAAAATGGAAGTACAAGTTGGGTTACCGGCAAACTTATTGATTTAAGCGCCGATACTGCACCTTGGGGACCAACCATTTACATCCGGTTCAACAACAATTCGACCAAAGATGTAAATATCAAAAATTTAGTGATAACAGGCACAATTTATACAGTAAATGCAATTAATCTCCCTGAAAATGTTTCTCCAATTATCAGTACGAATTATTTTAATTTGAATGGTCAGGAAATATCACGGTTTAATAACGGTTTAATAATTGAAAAAAACATCCATCAAAATGGGGAAGTTAGTGTTAGAAAAATATTTATAAAATAATAATAATCAGCGCATAGAAACTTTAAAACGTCGAATGAACTTCAAAACGTCGTAAGACTTTTGAATGTTTCTTCGATAAAATATTAATAAAGAAACGTTTTCAAATCTTCGATGTTGAAAAGTTTGCGATGAACTTCAAAACATCGATTGAACTTCAAAACGTCGTAAGACTTTTGAACGTTTCTTCAATCAAATACAAATTAAGTTACGTTTTTAAATCTTCGATGTTGAAAAGTTAAGAAAGAGAAAACATATTTCTCACTAAAAATTATTTTTTATTACCAAAAAGTTTTATCCATGAAAAGATTAACAACATTTCTATTAATTCCATTTTTAACTTTAAGTTTAAATTCACAACCACTCACACACGTAAAAGGATTACCTGAAGGATTTGCATCGCTTAACGGAGGCGTTACAGGCGGTGAAGGTGGCCCTGTTGTTACGGTTACAACTGCCGAAGAATTAAAAGCGGCTGTAGATGGTGTAAACACACCCGTCATAATTTTAGTGAAAGGCAGAATTAATGTCAGTGGCGAACTTTCAGCGCGAGGCAATAAAACTATTGTAGGTTTAGGAACCGATGCACATATTGCAGGTGGAGGTTTTGGTTGGAATACAAAATCAAACGTAATAGTCCAAAATATTACCTTCTCTGATGCTCCTGACGATTTATTGAAGATAAACAACAAATGCAAAAATTTCTGGATTGACCATTGCACTTTCAGCGATGGCGATAATACAAATGCCGGTTCGCACGATGGAATGCTTGATGTTACGCGTGGGAGTGAATTCGTTACCATTTCATACTGCAAATTTTTTAATCATGACAAAAATATTTTGATTGGTCACAGCGATAGCGAAACCGGCGATGTAATCATGAAAGTAACCTTGCATCATAACTGGTTCGACGGCACAGGTCAACGCAATCCACGGGTACGCTATGCCACTGTACATTGTTATAATAATTATCATGTGGGTCATCCGGTATATGGCGTTGCTTCAGCGTGCGATGCAAATGTACTTGTTGAGAACTGTTTTTTCAAAGACACGCAAATTCCGTTACAAGTAGGCGTTCCAGGCTTTTCTCCCGCAGGATTTTTGGTGCAGAAGGGTTGCTATTTTCTGAACTGCGGAACACCACAAACCAAAGAAAAAGATATGAGCGGGCTTTTCCCCTACCCTTACACACTCGACAGTGTAATGTATGTTCCTTGTTTAGCACAAACTTATTACGGTGCAGCGAAACCACACCGTGGCGAAATCACAGATACTTGTAATCCATACATTCCTGACGATGGGAACAACGACACCATACCCGGAGACAATGGTTGTGTTTGGGTTAAAAACAATTTAATGTTGCCGAATATAGATACCAACGGATGGTTCTGGTTTAACAATGAAAGCACATCATCTCAATTCTTTCCATCGATGATAACTTTGTTGCCATCGGTTTCTTCAGCAGGTGTAACTTCAACTTTACAAACCACAAAAGTTGGTGCCGGAACAGATGGAACAACCGGCAGTGCAGGTGCAATTACAGGTTGTATCGATTTGGGAAAATCGGCTACTAAAGGAGAGTTTACAGGTGGTTCTGCAATATTCCAGTTGCCGAGTTGCGGCGAATTTCGTATTACAACTTCGCGTACCGGCGATAACGCTTTTAATGTTTCAATAGCATCTTCAGCTGATGGCTCTTTTACTCAAAAATATGCATATTCCGGCGGAAAAGGAATTTCAGAAATTAACCTGAGCGAATACGTTCAATCGGAAAGTCCGGTTTGGGTTAAAATTACAAACGGCGCCACAGGCAGTTTGAATATACATGGTGTGATTGTAAAATCGTATGAAAAAGATTGTACCAATGCCTTAAAAAAAGTTGTAAGTAATGATTTGCAAATGTGGTACAATATGAATACCCTGAATTTTAGGAGCGAAAAAACATGTCCTGCCGAAGTGTCAATTATGTCGGCTGATGGACGAAAAATTGATGTGCCTTTCAGGGGATGGATTGAGGGAGGTGTGGATAATAAAATTCAACTTCATCTGAATCATTTAAGCAAAGGTTTGTACATTCTTGTATTAACTACCAACGAAGGAAAAATAAGTTTGAAAATTCAGAAATGAAATTATTTTTTTATTGACATTTTACTCTCAATAAAATGAAACGTCCATGTGACAAATAAAAAATAAACACATGAAAAAACCACTTATATTGTTCATCACATTATCTATTTTTTTAAAATTAAACGGGGCAAACTTCTATGTTTCTCCAACCGGTAAAGACACCAATAGCGGCACACTCGAGTCGCCTAAATATAGCATTTCCGCTTTGGTAAGCTCTGTTTCGGCGGGCGATACCATTTTTGTGCTGCCTGGTGTTTACAACTACAATTCAATAATCAGAATTTCAAAATCAGGAAATGCCGAAAAAAGAATTTGCATTTTCGGAAAAGGTTATACAACAAGTGTAGAACGACCGGTTTTAAATTTCAGCGGGCAAGGCCCGGGCGACTCTAACCGCGCTTTTTTACTTGAAGCAGGAGCTAATTATTGGCATATAAAAGGACTCATTATTAAAGAAGCCGGCGACAACGGCATAAAAATCGAAAGTAACTGGAATATTATCGAATTTTGTGATTTTGATGCTTGCTATGATAGTGGTATTCAAATAGGTTTGGCTAAAGATTCGGGAGCGAACGATGGCAGTTGCGCTTACAATTATATTCTGAATTGTGATTCGTACAACAACTGCGATTCGCACAAAAGCGGTGGAAATGCCGATGGTTTTGCCTGCAAACTGTTTTGTGGTCCGGGTAACATCTTCGAAGGTTGCCGTGCATGGAACAACTCCGACGATGGCTGGGATATGTATTCGAATACTTTCGGTGTATTGCTTCTCAACTGTTGGACATGGCATAATGGCGATAAAAACACCCTTCGTGATAATAAATACGGAAATGGAAACGGGTTCAAAATGGGCGGGAACAGCACTTATTCACGTGGTACAAACATTGCCGTTGGTTGCATAGCTTTCGACCTTTATTACGTAAGCGGAGCAGGTAAATGTTTCGATCAAAACGATAATCAGGATCCGCAGGTAATGCTTAACTGTACCGCTTTCGATAATATTAAAGGATATTCGATGGCAAGTGGAAGCACCGGGCACACGATTAAAAACTGCATCGGTTTCAAATCGCGCGATAAAATTATCAGTGATCAAACCCAAAACATCACCCAAAATAACAGTTGGCAATTTGGCACCAACACCAGCGACAAACAAAATGGTGGAATCGGAAATTACGATGATTTTGTAGCTGATATATCAAACAATACTATAGCAATGCAGCTTGCATCAGTTCCACGAAATATAGATGGAACTATACCTGACAACGGATTTTGCAGATTGAAACCAACTTCCGATTGTATCGACAAAGGTCAGGTTGTAAGTTACACATTTTTGAATCAAACTTATCCTGTGGCTTTCAATGGTGCAGCTCCGGATTTGGGTGCTTTTGAATACAATGCAAAAACCGGAATTTTTAATCCGAAAATCTTTGCATCAACTGAGCTAAAAATCAGCAATTCGGGTATTTCAGACATTTCAACTATAAGTTTTAAATTAGATAAACCGGAATTTATTACGCTTGGAATCTTCGATATTTCAGGTAAATGTGTTTTTCAGTGTGTTAATAATCAATTATTTCCCGAAGGAGATAATTATCATATTGCTTATCTGGGAAATTTACCAAACGGAAATTATATCCTGAATTTGAGTTTTAACAATCAAAAACAATCTATCAAATTTATAAGATAACATTTTCAAAGTTTTCGAACTTTGGAATAGTTTTTTTTAATTCAATAAAATGAAAATCAAATATTTATTTATCGCTTTAGCTCTAATTTTTGTATCGAAAGTGAAAGCCGATGTTATTGTACAAGCCGAAAGTGGAACTTTTGTCGGGAAAACAGACACACAGCACGCCGGATATACCGGAACTGGTTTTGTTGACTTAACAAACGTTGTTGGAAGTACCTTGTTACTCGAATTTACTCTTGCCGAAGAAATGCCTTCCGCAACCGTGCTCGTGCGCTGGGCAAACGGTAAATCCGACGACCGCTCCATGAGTTTTACTGTAAATGGAGTTCTGCAAATTGCAAGTCAGGTTTTTGGAAGTTCGGGCGCATTTACTACTTGGGTTGAAACCCCTGTAATTTTAAATCTGCGAAAAGGAACCAACCGTATATTAATGACCTCGCTCACTTCAAACGGAGGCCCAAACCTTGATAAAATAACTATTGTTGACGCTACCGAAGGTGTTAAAGAATATGCATTAACCGTGAAAATTCAGGGAAAAGGCAATGTAATTAAAAATCCCGATGCTCCATTTTACCCTGATGGAACAACAGTACAGTTACAAGCTGTACCCGATGCATCAGTTGGAGCAAGTTTTATTGGCTGGTCGGGCGATATTACTTCTACTGACTTGAATGCATCAATACTGATAAATTCCGAAAAAACAGTTACGGCAACTTTCAAATCGGCGGTTCATTCTACATTTTATTGCGCTCCCTCTGAAAAAGGCGGAAACGATAACAACTCAGGCTCTATATCAGCGCCATTTTTCAATGTAAGCAAAGCATTTACTTTGATGGAACCGGGCGATACACTTTATTTACGTGGAGGAACTTACCGATATACAGCAACAATATTTCTGACCCAGAAAGGTTCTGCTGCCGAAAGGTTCTGTATTTTCAATTATCCGGGCGAAAAACCGGTTTTGAATTTCTACGATATATTTTCTTCCTATACAAATATAAACTCTACTGCACGAGGCGAAGCCCGCGGATTTAAAATTACAGGTGATTATTATTATCTGAAAGGGTTGGAAATTTGCCAGGCACCCGACAATGGAATTAAAATTGAAGGTAGTTACAATATTTGCGAACAACTCGTTTTACACCACAATGGCGATTCCGGAATTCAAATCGGCCTCGCCAAAGAGTCGCCCGATGCAGCTGATAAAGTTTGCAACAATCTGATAAAAAACTGCGATTCGTACCGAAATCTTGATTGGGGAACCGATTACGAAAATGCTGATGGCTTTGCCTGTAAACTTTCGCCGGGAGCAAACAATCGTTATGTGGGTTGCCGTGCATGGGAAAACGCCGACGATGGCTGGGATTTTTATATGACCCACTACCCTATTTATGTGGATTCATGCTGGACTATGGGTAACGGAAATCCCGCGCTGGCTTCAAAAGATGATTTGAACTGGGAATATGGGCAGAAAAACTCGCTTTCTACAACTTGGAATGGCGATGGAAATGGTTTCAAACTCGGTGGTGACGATTGGGCAGCAAAACATGTGGTACGGAACTGCATCGCTTTCGATGGTTATGTAACAGGAGCCGGTTTCAGCGAAAACAATAATGCCGACAGCCTTTTTATTTTTAACTGTGTTTCGTGGCAGGGATTAAAAAATTTTCGTGTAAGAGCTTTTCCAAGTGATTTGCGAAACAATATCAGTTTCGATGCAAAAGTAGGTGGCGAAAGTCAGATGTTCGATTTGGCAGTCGGAACTACTGAACTGAATAATAGCTGGAATCCAATTAACGGAAATGCTTTGGTTCCGTATAAAACTGCAACCGGTGCCATGTTCGACCAAAAAAGCATATACAGCCAATTCATTAGCACTTCGAAAGAAGATTTTCTTGCTCCGCGCGAAACCGATGGAAGTTTACCCAAAAATGGATTCGGACGTTTGAAACCGAATTCAATATTTATCGACAAAGGAATAAATACTGTTAAAAGTGTAAGTCCGGTTACTTTCAAACAAATTGAAATTGCACTCTCTGGTTTCTCTGGAACTGCTGTTGATTTGGGAGCTTACGAATATGTTCCTTCAACAGGTTTAAAAAATATCAGTGAACTTTCCAATAAACTGAAGATTTATCCAAATCCATTTATTCAAAATACAACGATTGAAGTTGAAGCAGCAATGAAAGGAAATGGACAGATTAAACTTATCGATTTATCAGGAAAAACAGTTTTTACGCAGGAAATTTACAATTTAATTCCCGCTGAAAAAAGAAGTATCAAGCTGAATGAAAACTTAAAAAACGGCGTTTATTTACTTCAGTTTACAAATGAAAGTTTTCAGACAGTTCAAAAATTGGTAAAATTGTAATTACGTTAACCACACAGGCATAAAGTTCACAATAGAATTATTTATTTCAATTAAAAAAATGAAAAGAACGCTTATTAGTATTTTTATTGCTATCATTATTTCCCCATTGTATTCTGCACAATATTTTATAGCAGCCGATGGCGATGATATGAATCCGGGAACAATTGTTTCTCCTTTTGGCGGATTCGACAAAGCATACTCGGTGGCTCAACCCGGCGATACCATTTGGGTACGGGGAGGCAAACATACTGTAAGCACTATTTGGTCGATTGCAAAAGCCGGCAATGTAAACGCATATTACAATCTATGGGGATATACACCTGATATTTTATCAGGCGATTCGGTTATATTGAATGTTACCGCATCAAACGGAATTCGTATTCAATTGGGAGGACAGTTTTGGCACATAAAAGGATTAGTGATACAAAATTCATCAGACAACGGTATGCGCATTGAAGGAAGTTACAACATTATCGAAAATTGCACATTCCGATACAATTCCGACAGTGGTCTTACAATCCAGCAATCGAACGGTACTATGCCCAACGATGGAAGTATTGCATCTTATAATTTAGTTCTGAATTGCGATTCATATTACAATGATAAAAATACTGACAATGCCGATGGTTTCGCCTGTAAACTCTCGCCCGGTGCAGGCAATGTTTTTCGTGGATGCCGCTCATGGGCAAATGGCGACGATGGTTGGGATTTTTATTATTCGCGTTTTCAAATTATTGTGGAAGACTGCTGGACGTTTCGAAACGGCTTAAAAGGCGGGAATGGTAATGGTTTCAAATCGAACGGAAGCGCAAGTAGTAGTTCTACACCACGCACACAAGCCCCGCACGTTTACATTCGTTGCATCGCCTTTGACCATAAATACAAAACCGGTTCGAACAACAAAGGTTTCGACCAAAATCACAACGAAGGTAACGTAACGATGATAAATTGCCTTTCGTTCGATAACGAAAAAAATTATGCCTATCAGGAAGATACTCAAAACGGGAAAAATCATGTTTTGCGCAATTGTGTGGGTTTTGAACCGTACAGCGAAACTTTAAAAAGAACATTATTACCGGGAGAAATTATTAATGCCGGTACAAAAGATGAAATTAGTTATGAAAGTTCAAACACATGGTTCGGAAATACCATTGATGCATCTTTCAACTCATGGAATTTAGCTAAAAATTCAACCGATAATTGGAATCCTTCACGTGAGGATTATCAAAGTTTATCATTGAATGATGCTTTGGCACCTCGAAAACCCGATGGTTCGCTTCCTGACAATGGATTTGGAAAATTAAAACATGAGTCACGAATGAAAAATGCCGGAATTACTTATGAATGGGAATTAATTGAAAATAAAAGTAAATATCCTGCAAACCCTGACAAACCTTATTATATACTATCGACATTGGTTACTACTATCGATGGATTACCCGATTTGGGACCTTTTGAAATACCATCTGAAATTCGACCCGAAAATAAAAAACCTGTAGTAAGCATAACATCTCCACAAAATGGAACTGAGTTTATATTATCCGACAAAATAAATATCGCAGTTTCGGCCACCGATGAGGATGGAACAATTTCACGCGTGGAATTTTACGCGCAGAATAATTTATTGGGACTTGTTTATGCTCAACCTTACCTATTTGATTGGTCTCCGGCTACCTCAGGTAATTTCTCAATCATTGCCAAAGCTTATGATAACGAAGGCGCGGTTACTGTTTCAGAACCTGTAAACATTATTGTAAAAGTTAATTCAGGAAATAGTAATCTCGGGCAAAAAAGTGTTCTTTTAAAACTTACCGGAACATCGTTTACCGACGAGATTCAAAATAAAGCTTGGGTTTCTGTCAATTCAACTTCAATTTCGAACAGTCATATAAAACTAACATATAGCAGCAGCAAAGGCGGAACAATAATTTCTCCAGCTATCGATTTAATAAAATATCTACCTGATTCACTTATACTTACTTTTGCAAGTTCAGGTGGAGGAAGCAGAAATTTGAATATTTATATGTCGTCGGATGGTGGAGCAACATGGAGTAGCGCCTATGTACAGGCTGGAGCAGCCAATGGCGTAGCTGTACCTGTAAAAATGAAGTTGTCCGACAAAATTTCAGGCGATGGCTCATTTCTTTTAAAACTCGAAGCTGCCAATACCGTTGAAGTTTGGAACATACAAATGACAGGATTTGAAAAACTGAAATCCGGTATCGAAAATGTACGGGAATCAAAATTTCGTTGTTACCCAACAATTACCGATGGAAAACTTGAAATTGAAAATTTAGCATCAGAAGGCAATATTGAAATTTCAGTTTTTAATGCTTTAGGAATTGAAACAACTTCTTGTGTAATTACAAATAGTTATATTAACGATAAATTCTATCTTGATTTAAGCAATAATTCAAGAGGCATATACATTGTAAAACTCTCTACAAATACAGAAAATACTACCTTCAGGGTATTCAAAAAATAATTTTTAAACAAAAAAATCTATTTAAAATTATATTATGAGATTTCGTTTTATTCTGATAATTATTTTTTCTCATAGTCTTAAATTATTTTCTACCAACGAAATTATTGTTGCCAAAGATGGTTCTGGCGATTTTACCACGATAAATGCAGCCTTAAATTCTATTCCATCGAATAATGCAGAATGGAAAACCATAATCGTAAAAAACGGCATTTACGATGAACATGTTATGATTAAAGCAAATTATATTGCTTTAGTTGGCGAATCGCGTGGTGGCACTCGTATTGAACACAACATTCCACGTGCGGCGTGGTATGCCATAAACGGATCGAATACAGGAACCGGTGTTGTTAATATTGCCACCAACCTTCACGATATAATTATTGCTAATATGTATATTCGCAATACTTTTGAAGGTTCGGAAGATTACACCGAAGTTATCCGAAGCGAAACCGGAACAACCCGGCTTTGGTTTATCAATTTAGATGTACTTTGCCTTTGGAAAGACACATTTGCACCTTGGGGAAAAGCAGGTGGCATGTATTATGTGTCAGATTGTAATTTCCGTGGAAGTATTGATGCTTTTTGTCCGCGTGGATATTGCTATGCTATCAACAGTCGTTATACCGAAACCAAAAGCAGCAGCCCAATTTGGCACGAAGGCGTTGCCGGCGAAGATCAAAAATTAGTTATTCAGGGCGGATCGGTTCACAGCGAATACAACAAAAACGTAAAACTGCAAAACTCCCAGAATTATGCAAAATTTTATTATCTCGATTTAGCTTTGTCCGATAGTATAACTTCACTCGGCTCAGGTGCAACTGCGTATTTTTACGGAGTTACCGGTTTAGCGGGTTTAACATGGTTTGCCAACTCTATTTCACTGGAACAACGTAAACTGATAGACGCTGCATGGACATTTGATGGGAAATGGGATCCTGAAAATACCATGCCCTCTGTCCTACCCTTTGCCGCGTTACCTCAACCGTATAACGGACGATATGCTGTTTCCACTGGTTCCATTACACTGAAATGGATTCCTGCGCGAAATGCATTATCGCATAAAGTATATTTTGGAACAATTGATACGCCCCCACTTATTGGTGAAACAAGTTTATCTTCTTATGAAATACCCAATCTCGAAAAAAACACCACTTATTACTGGAAAATTGTTACAGTTTCTTCTACCGGCGAAACAACTTTTGGAACTTGGCGATTCACAACTTCGGATAATATCAATCCGGTTCAACAGGCAACATTAACGCTTGTAGGAAACAATAAACAAACCATTATGCTTGGAGAATCCATTGCACCGGTGAAATATAAAATGACCGGAGCAACACAGTTTTCCGTTAGTGGTTTGCCTTTAGGAGTTACTTCAGAACTTAAAACCGATAGCATTATTATCAGCGGAAAACCTGAAAATGCAGGTACTTTTACCTATTCGGTTACAACTACAGATGCGATCCAAAACACGACTGCCACAGGATACTTTATTGTAAAAAATCCGAACGACACTACTTCTACAAATACAGGCGACACTATACCTACAGATTATTCACTCTCGCGATTAAATAAATTTATTACCAAACTCGATTGTAAAATCATGACACAAGAACCCGCATGGATTACCAAAAGCGGGAGTGTGGCATGGACATCGGGCACAGGTTACAAATGGGGAAGTACCTCTGCTATTCTCACCTTAAAGGTAAATGGATGCACCTCGGTGGAATGCACGTTTACAAATTCGAGTACTTCACGTCCTATTATTATAAGCGATGGCGGAAGTGGAAATGAAAAAACTGCTTATCCAACGGCTGCTAATTCCGAAACTTTGGTTATTTTTACTCCGAAAAATACGGGCGACGATGATATAACCATAAAAACATCGGGTTCAAGCGGATTGACAGTAACAAAACTTGTTTTTTCAGGCATTTATAGCGCTGTTCAGTATGTTTTCGATAAAAATATAGTTTACAAACTTGAAAATGGTAGTTTCAGTTGTGAGAAACCGGTCGATATTTATGCAGTTTCGGGGAAACTTTTACATAAAAATGTTGAAAGTTGCAAATTGGAAAAAGGAATTTATATCATTTTGAATAATGGAAACAGATCGAAAATTATTTGTAATTAAGATTTTTCGCAAACTTTTTAACATCGAAGATTTGAAAACGTTTCTTGTATATATTTGATCAAAGTCGCAATCGATATCTAACGACGTTTTCAAGATTTGCTCTAAAGAAACTTTCAAAAATCTTAGATGTTTTGAAGTTTCGTTTTGAAGTTAGTTCGACGATTTTAAATGCCTTTACTTTTTAAATTCTTATTCAAATAATACTATCATGGAAAAAAAAATTAACCGTAGAAAATTTCTTGGCACTTCAGCACTTGTGGGAACTGCTGCCATTTTATCCAATATTCCGATAATTGGTGAAGCGCAGAAAAAGAAAAAGTCTGATGAACCTAAAACTACAAAAACACGTGTTGCCCTTGTGGGTACAGGTTCACGAGGCACCGGCATGTGGGGTAAAACCGTATTAAAAGGTTATTCAGATTTAGTTGAATATGTTGGACTTTGCGATAAAAACCCCGGTAGACTCGAAGCTGCAAAACAGCACATGGGCGCAAATTGCAAAACATACACAGACTTCGATTTAATGTTGAAAGAATGTAAGCCGGACATTCTGATTGTTACCACTGTTGATGCCACGCACGATGAATTCATTATTAAAGGATTGAATGCCGGGTGTAATATTCTTACCGAAAAACCTATGACCACTGACGAAGTAAAATGTCAGGCAATACTCGATGCGCAACGTAAAAGCGGTAAAGAAGTCATCGTAACTTTCAATTATCGTTATTCGCCTCATCGTGCAAAAATTTGGGAATTAATTAATTCAGGCGAAATTGGGGAAGTAACATCGGTTGATTTTCACTGGTATCTCGATACAAGTCATGGCGCTGATTATTTCCGCCGTTGGCATCGTCGCCGTGAGTTTGGCGGTTCACTTTGGGTGCATAAAGCTTCACATCATTTCGATTTGCTGGGTTGGTGGCTCAATTCCGAACCTGAAGAAGTTTTTGCTTACGGAAATTTGGAATTTTATGGAAAAAACGGCAAGCAACGTGCAAAAAATTGCAGAAATTGTCCGCATACCGGTTCATGCGATTTTTATTGGGACGTAAATAAAAATGCCTACTACAAAATGCTTTATACCGATAATGAACAATACGATGGTTATTTGCGCGATGGCTGTGTGTTTAAAGAAGATATTGATATTTTTGATAAAATGTGTGCAGCCATAAAATATGCTAACGGAGTTCAGGTATCGTATTCGTTGACAGCCTATTCTCCATACGAAGGTTATCGTATCGCTTTTAACGGTACCAAAGGACGAATTGATGCCTGGATTCAGGAAAGTAATCCGACTTTCGATGGCGATTTCGACGAAATCATGGTTACACGTAATTTCGGAAAACGCAATTATATTCGGATTCCGCAAGCCGAAGGACATGGTGGCGGCGATAAAATTATGCACGATAAAATCTGGCGAAAAATAAAAGACGATCCATTTAAACAATCGGCAAACATTCGCGATGGCGCTTTTGCAATTCTCACAGGGATTGCTGCACGTAAAAGTTGCGATAGTGGAAAACCGGTGAAAATAGCAAGTCTGACAGATCTGGTACCGAAAGGAGTAAAATAATGTGCCTATTCCGCTTTGTGGAATGACCGTTTCACTTCTATATGGCTTTGTGATAATGAAGTATTGAGTAAACTCCGTTTTCTCTGTGTCTTCTCCTTTATCTCTGTGGTAAGAATATTGTTACTTAATTCTTTAAATTGTAAAACTTATCCGCAGTGGCGGATTGTAAATTGTAAATCGTAATTAAATGTATCTAAAAATCAAATTCTCTCTTTTTCTGTTATTCGTAACGTTTTCACTTTCAGCAGCAACTTTCCGTCCCGATTCATTGTACTCCAAATGGATCATTGATTCGCGGATGGGCGATTTTCGGAATAAAAGCACAACACTTGGTTTTAAAACTCCCACTACTAACCGAACTGCCATTTGGGATTATGTAGATGGATTGGTTGCAAAAGCCATACTCAAAGCGTATGAACAATATAGTTCTGACCCACGCTGTGCGTATTATTTCGATGGAATTCAGGATTTTGCCGACAATACAACTATGACCCTTGGGGCAAGTAACATTGATGATTTGAATGCAGGTAAAATATTTTTTGAATTGTACCGAATAGCTTTACAAAAAGGTCAAAACACCAAAGCTGCAACTTATAAAACCAATGCTACTACCTGCCGAAATAAATTAAAATATGAACATACCCGCATAGGTGGCACACTACCCGGCAAAGGTGGTTTTTGGCACAAATACCAATATACTAACCAGATGTGGCTCGATGGCTTGTATATGGGACCTGCACTTTATGCCGAATGGCAGGGAAATTTCGGCGCCGAATTGGGCGAAGCTGATAATACTGCATCGTGGAACGACATTGCGTTGCAATTTGATACTATATTTAAATATACATGGGATGCACAGAAAAAACTGAATTACCATGCATGGTCGGCCGAACCGAAAAATGCCGCTTCTTCCTATTGGGCTGATCCGGTTACAGGTCGTTCACAGGAATTCTGGGGACGCGGCGTAGGATGGTTTTTTGCTGCGTTGGTCGATGTTCTGGAATATATGCCTAAAACTCACTCTGCTTATCCTCGATTGGTAAATTATACCAATCTGGTAGCCGATGGGCTTAAAGCCCGTCAGGACGCGACATCCGGGTGCTGGTATCAGTTATTGCAATACGATAACACCAAAAAAGGTACAACTTGCAACATTGCCAATTACCTTGAATCTTCTGCGTCCAGCATGTTTACATACTCCTATTACAAAGGAATCAGACTTGGTATTCTTGATAAAAACATTTACAAACCGGTTGCAGACAAAGCATATCGTGGTTTGATTGAAAACTTCGTTGTAGAAGAAACGAACGGAAAAATTAAACTGATTCAAAGTTGCGAATCAGCCGGTTTGAGCAGTACACGTAAAGGCGATGCCAATTATTACCTTTGCGGTAGCGATGTTGGTATCAATAACAATACCGAAGGAAAAGTGCTCGGACCGTTTATCATGGCAAGTTTGGAATACGAAAAAGCCAAACAAACCTCCGATACAAAAGTTGTAAAAAAAAAGATGAAATTCTGTTTGTTCAAAAAGCGGACTGCATCGAAATAACTTCTGAAAATGCTGATTTATCAAGCATTTGTATTTATAATGCTTCAGGTAAACTAATTACATCCCGATATGGAATTGCTACTGATAAAGTAGTTTTCACTATCGGGAATTTTTCTAAAGGCATGTATATATTTCATGCAGGTAATAGATTTGAAAAGTTTATTATTTATCCCTAATATCTGAGATAAATTACAATTTTATTTATTGTAATAATATAGTAAAACACATATATACAACAAGAAGACAACAAATAAACCACCAAAACATTCAATTATCAATTTTTACACATAAAGCGTTAGTTTTTACACAACAAACCAAACCTCAAATATTATTTTTACATTAATAATTTTCTTTTAAAAATCACCATAAAATTAATGCTTTATGAAACACAATTTTACAAAACTTATGGCAATAACTGCCATATTATTAATGAGTGTATACAGTGTGAATGCACAGACTCCTGATGCTAAAATTGAAGGATTTACTTCAGGATGGACAAATCAAACGTTTAATTCTGGAGCTAATAATCAAATTTATATGTTTCATTCAGGAGCTTCTGTCTCTTCAGGTACGGTTACATGTTTTGGTTCAAGTTCAGGTTATTATTCTGTACGACCAGATTCAAATGGCGATTATTTTCAATTAGAATTAAATTATACGGGGACTACTAATACACTTGATCAGGTTTCATTTTCGGTTACAGCTAATAGCACAACAACTACCTATGTTGGTCATTATGGTTGGAGTACAGATGGAACAACATGGACAAATGGTGCTCAATTTAGCATGCCAAGTTCTTCAGGCACATGTGCAACTTATACAATAGCAGCACCAACTGGTGCAAAATATTTCCGAATAATGAGGAATAGCACATCCACTACATGGGCAGGAACACTTGGTGGAGGACAAACGATACGAATTTTAGGAGTATCTGTTTGGGTAAAAGCTGAAGCTCCTTCAATCACCAAATTTGTAGCAGAGGGAGTTGAAGCTACGATTGACCAAAACGCTAAAACCATTACTGCACAACTACCTTATGGAACTAGTTTGACCAGCATTACTCCAACGGTTACTATAGGTGGCACTGCTACTGACTATTCGCCAAAAGGAGCACAGGATTTTACAAACCCCGTAGTTTACACTGCTACTGATGGCACAAATAACGTTGATTACACAGTAACGTTAACAGTAAACCCAACACCAAGTTCTGAAAAAGATCTTTCTAATGTAACAATCGGAGGAAAAACGCCAACTTTTGATGCAGGCACAAATACTTACAGTATAATGTTACCAAAAGCTTCAAGTTTAACGCAAACGGTTACTTTTACTAAACCATCGACTGCAACCGCAAATTTTACTTCAGGTAACTCGCATGATTTTACTAATCCTTTACAAATTACAGTTACGGCTCAGGATGGAAGCACTAAAGTTTATACATTGACAGCACAGGTTGGTATTGCTGATATTGCCTATGTAAGTACAGCAGCCACACCACATGCTAACGACACCAAAATTTATCCAATGTTACTCGAAAAGGGATACTATGTAAATGTTATTGCTGCAACCGGAACAGATCTAACGCAATTTAATCCGTACGATATTGTGGTTTTATGTGAAAACGTTAGCAGTAGCAACACATTAGCATTGGCAATGAATGGGTTAATCAAAACAAAGCGATTTTTAAGCTTTAAAGCATTCATGTACGGAAAAACCGGATGGCCAACCGGAACACCAAGCGATGGAACTTCAGATGCTAATGTTGCAATTGAAGCAGATTATCTTGCACATCCAATTTTCTCCGGGGTAACGCTTACCGGAAATCTTGCAAATATCCTGACAGATCCTGCTGCAAAAGGAGTTCAAGGCGTTCTTAATCCTCAGGAAAACGTAAGTTCAAAAATTGCTTATCTCACATCCTCAGGTAATACAGACAAAGTAGCACTAATTGAAAACAATCAAATGCCAACTGCAAAATACTTAATGATACCTATTCAAACCGATAGTTACGCAAAAGTTAATGCTAATGGATTGAAACTTATCGAAAACGCTATAACTTATCTTTTAACAGACACTAAATTTGGTCCTTATACGGGAGTGACTAAAAATAATTTAACTAATATCTCCTTCAATGGACGAACAATTCTCAACCCAGAGCATCAGCAATTGAATGTATTTGACGCTACCGGACGTTTGATTATTAATTCGCGCGAAGATATTAACATGAGCGCTCAGGCTAAAGGCGTTTATTTGGTGAAAGGGGATAAGGGAATGATGAAGATTGCTATTACAAAATAACTTATTTCTGAATAAAAGGAGGTATAAGTGATTACACTTCCTTTATTTATACGTTTTTTTTAATTAAAACAACTTTAAAATCAATTCACATGAAACAAATTACTTTACTGAGCATTTTTATGCTTTTAAGTTTTGCATTTCAACATGTAAAAGCAGAAATTTACTTTGATTTAACAACTGTAGGCGGAACAATTGTTATGGATTGGGATGCGGTAGCAGCTGAAAACTCTAAAGCACAATCCGAAAGATGGCTTACATTAGTAGCTATTGCTAGTGGAACTTCAGGTAAATGTGGTACAGCTACAAAAACCTTTGATATCAAAACAGGTTCAAGCCGTTCAATTACCTTCTATTTAGCTAAATGTGATAATTTAACAATTACGGCAAATATTGCTGCAGGAAGAGGTTTATTAGTTAATGTTAATGATGCTGCTACAAACATACAATTAGATGGAACTGGTGCATGTAAAGATTATGTTGTACCTATCAACAGCGAAACCAATGTAAAAATAAAAGTAACAGCTCTTACTTCAAGTAGTGCATGGACTTCTTTCTTTACTTTTTCTTATGCAGCAAAAGTTCCCCAGATAGCCACCTTCACCGCTGAGGGTATTTCTGCTACAATTGACCAAAATGCAAAGACAATCAAAGCCAATCTGCCGTACGGAACAAATTTAACCAGTATTACTCCTGTGGTAACATTAAATAGTGTTGCCACATCATATACGCCCACAGGAGCTCAGGATTTTAGCACAAGTGCTACAACTCCGGTTATCTATCAGGCAACCGATGGAATTACTGGTACCGATTATAGTGTTACCTTAACAGCAAACAAAAACACAGAAAACTCAATAAGTAATCTGAAAATTGACAATGTAGTGCCCTTATTTGATGTAACCACTAATACTTATACTTTAGTATTTCCAAAGGGAACTACAAACCTTACGAAACCGGTTACATTTGATTTACCTTTCAGAGCAACAGCAGATTTTACCTCTGGTAATATTTATGATTTCACAAATCCTTTAAAAATTAAAGTTACTGCCGAAAACGGCGATCAAAAAGAATATACTATTAATGTTTTTGCAGCCAGTAAACACATAGCATATGTTATCAATACTGCTGTCGATGCGAAAGATACCAAAATTCGTCCGATGCTTGCAAGCAAATATTACCTTGAAAATATCCCAATTGCCAATATAACCACAACCTACGATTTTTCTACTTATGATATGGTTATTCTTACCGAAGCTCCAACTTCAGGAAGCGCTGGAATGAAAGCACTTTGGGGTATTAATAAACCCTTGTTATCTCTAAAGATGTATGCGATTCAGGCAAATACATGGAATTTATCAACGGCTTCAAATCCATCACCATCAGTAACAACAGTAACAGTTAACGAACCTAATCATCCTATATTTAATGGAGTTAAATTTTCAGGAATTTATGCAAATGAAATACAAATGTTTAATACAATATCTTCGGGAAATGGTGTACAAACATCGCCATATGCCGATAATTATAATATTGCAAACATAAAAGGGGCATTAACCACCGGAATACTTGAACTGCCTGTAGGAACAGCATCGCCAATGGTAGGAACAACTAACGCAAACTTACAATCAAAATTATTAATAGTAAGCATCTCTAACGACAATCAGAATATTGTTACCGATAATGCACTGAAAGTAATTGATAATGCAGTAAATTACCTGACAGGCACAACATCTTGGGGCATTGATGCTGGAACCGATTTCCAAAGTATTTCGTTTACAGGAAATGCTCCAGTTGTAAGTGCTACAAGCGCAACAATAGCATGGAATGCAGTCCCTGCAGCAGTAAAATATATTGTTAGTCAGGTTACTGCTTCTGGAGTAAAGGGAGTTTCTAAAGTGATATCAGGAATAAATGTTGATGTTCCCGGAAATGAAACAAGCCTTGAACTTACCGGTTTAACTCAAAGTACAGCATATCAATACAATGTTGTAGCAGAAAATGCTGCCGGCAAATTGACAGATCCTGCTATCATTACTTTCAACACATGGTTTACCGGAATTTCAGCAACTACTCTAAAAGGTGTAACATACGATGGTCAAACCATACGTAATAACGACCGTCAGCATCTATATATTTACAATGCAACAGGAGGTTTGGTAGCTGCATCTAATCAGGATATTAACATGAGCGCTCAGACTAAAGGCGTTTATCTGGTGAAAGGGGATAAGGGAATGATGAAAATTGCCGTAACAAAATAATAATTAGCTAAATTTAACTTTTCAATTAAATGACTTACCAGCCGAAATGCTGGTAAGTTTTTTATCAAACTGTTGAACAAAAAAAAACCTGTTGTGTTTCAATAATTAGATTCCAGTATTTTTTTTTAATTTCAAATCAATAAACAATTATTTTTTTATCAACACCTTCAATTTATTTTATCATGAAACAAATTCGACTTTTTTCTTTAATGGTTACCCTATGCCTGTTTATGGCAGGTACAACTGCTCACGCACAAGTTGTGGGCGATTATGGTTCAAAAGCTACCGGTAACTGGGGTACAGATGGCTCTAACTGGGTAGTTTGTGTAACTGATGGAACATGGGATGGTGCTACTGATGCACCTGGAGCCCCGGCAAGTACAAACAATGTATGGATACGTAGTGGACATGAAATAACAATAGAAGCAACAGGAAAAACATGTAATAATCTTACTGTTGAAGGTGGTGCAACCGTATTATATACAAGTGGATATATTGTTGGTACAACAGGCTCTGTTCTCACATTAAAAGCAAATTCATACTGGAAACAAGCAGGTACTTCTTCTGCTATGCCTTGTACTTCGAAATCATTCGATGCAACTAGTACAGTTGAATTTAATGGTTCTCAAAATTCACTTAGTGTTTATACTTACGGAAATCTAACATGGTCTTCAAGTGCCACGTGCGGTATTACACAAGGTAATAATCTTACAGTTAATGGAAATTTAACACTAAAGAAAAGCATGCGTGGAAACTCAAGTACTTCAGGAACAAATACTCATTCTATTACTGGGAATGTTATAGTTGACGGATCAGCAGTTTATTGGACGGGAGTAAACAACACTAATGCAACAACTGGTAATGCTACATGGACAGTAGGCGGAAATGTAACTTTATTGAATGCTGCAAGATTAGTTCTTTTTGAAAGTGCAGGACCTCATTCTGGTACTGCAACATTCAACATCAATGGTAATCTTGAAATTGGTTCTACAACAAACACTATTGTGCAACTACGTTCAAGTTCAACTGTAAATGCAAGTTCGGGTGTAGGAACAATTAACATTAAAGGTAATATTATAAATAATGGTGGAATTCAAACAACTACAGGAGCTACAGGAGGTTCTTCACTAACTATAAATTTAATAGGTTTAAGTGGTCAAAACTGGACAGGGTCATTTCCGGTTAATTTTCCTTCAGGACAATCTTGTAAAATAAATATTAATAATTCTGCCGGATTAATTTTGAATTCTGCCACAACAATCAACACTAATGTTAACTTGCAATTCAATAATGGTTTATTAAAATTAGGCAACAATAACTTAACATTAGGAACTGGTACTTTAACAGGCGCAAGTTCTTCGAACTACATTGTTACCGATGGCGCCGGCGCATTAACCATGCCTGCTCCTGCCGGTGTTGCTACACTTTTCCCTGTTGGCGCTTCGGCTTCAAGTTACGACCCCGTAACGGTAAAGCCTACTACAGCTTCAAACGTTTCAGTAAAAGTAGGAAATACACTCTCCGGTCCGGCTGTAAACTGTACGTTAAATGAAAAAGAATGGGACATCACTCCCGAAACTCCATCTGAAACAGAATTGACATTTACTCCATCGGTTATTACTGCTGTAGGTATCGACCCAATTATTGGTCATTTTGAAAGTGGAGCATACAAATATAAAAAAGCTACAAAAGTAGGTAATTCATACACTGCTACATTCAGTTCTTTCTCTCCTTTTGTAACCGGAGCATCGGATGTGATTTCGGCAACTGAAAATATAAGCAATGCTTTGTTTGTTTCAATTAACGGAGGTAAAGCATACTTAAATGGCACTACTCAAGGTCAGCTTATCAGTGTGTATGGCACAAACGGTCAACTCATAAAAAATCTTGAGGCAACGGGTAATTATACCGCTTTGCAACTTACCAAAGGTATTTATGTGGTAAAAGTTAATAATGATGTAATGAAAGTTGTGCTGTAAAAAAGCGGAATAGTTTCCAAAACACAAGAAGAGGCTGTCTCAAAAAAGATAGCCTCTTTTGTTTTTTTAGTTTAATATATTTAAAACCCACTGAAAACAGTGTTTAATCTGATTGGACGCATTAAGTGTTTGTGCGAACTTAATGTTACAGCATTCATAAGATTTTGTTGTTTAACTTCGGCTATTGTACTTGAACTGTTATAAGAAACTGAAACCGGAACCAGCAATAGGTTCAGTGAATCGGGTAATAATGTTTGATTGAGAGTGGAATTGCGAAATTCAGTTGTTAACAAAGTAGCCAGATTGAAACTGTAGAAATAATCGTATGAATTGGTCGCAGCGTTTGTTTCGGAACCATATGTACCGATTATAGCACAACTGTCCGAAGGTAACTCTCGCTTCGAAAAAAATCTGTTAAAAGCAGATTCTTTGATAATCATAAGGTTTTTAACCAGTTTGTGATCAATGGTGTCCTCGGCCAAATCTTCGACATAAAACCGCACCTGAGCTCTGTTAATATAAAGCTTTTTTCCATCGGTATTCATTTTAGTTTGAATGTATTTAAGCGGAATTTTAACACGAGTATATACATTTGCAGGCGAAGAAACAAATGTAACTTCCGTACGGCTTTGCATTTGGGTTTTTATTGCATCTTTATCCGGATGAAAAATTCTGTTTACTTGTCGAACTTCAGTGTTTGCCGGAAAAGTAACATATGTATTAACTGTTGTAGAGTCAGTATCTCCTGCATTGGCATATTTGTAGTGAAAGAAGTATTTCAAATCAATCTGGTTGATATATAGCATAGATGCTGACCCAAAATCAGTAGTAATATATAATCCCTTAAAGAAATTTAGGAATTCACTGTTATTGGAAAATTTCTTTGTGAGGATGGTTGAAAATCTTTTTACAAAATCATCATTAAGTTTAAATATAACTTTTGAAGAGTCGTTCCGTAAAATTACAGCATCACGGGCTGTGAAAATTCTCTTTCGAAGCAGCAAACTTAAATCAGTGTAGTCTTCCACTTTGATATCTGAACGGTATGGTTTGGTGTATTCAAATGTTGCTTTGTTCATTTCGTAAATACTTACTTCCATAGGTGAATATTTATCGCCATACCAGGAGCTGTAATAAATCAATACATGGGCAGAGTCAGCAACAGCACCTTTGGGGAAACTGAAATTTAGCGGAGGTTGTACCTGTGCAAAAATATCGGCATGTGTAGTCCCAAATTTTTTATCGTAATATGTACCGAGTAAAAATGAGTCAGGACGAGAGGTGAAACTGTCGATGAAATAATTTTCTGAAACGGGATAAAAAGTCTCTGCATAAACTGAAATTCTATCTGAAGTTGGTTGAATAGACGTACCTATATCAGTTAAATCTCCTGTACATGAAAACAATAATACCGACAATAACAGTGTCGGGATAGAATGAATGGATTTCATTTTTCTTAATTAAATAATAATTTGCAAGGTGTGTAATCAGAGACTTTCATAAAATGCCAGATAATCATCGGCATAATCCTCGGTTTGTTTGTAAGGAAGAAATTTAACTTTCTTTTCGTGCACATATTCGACCACTTCAATGTTAATTTCAGGTGCTGATTGAATTACACCATCAGAAAAATCGATGGCAAGTTTAGTAAGCGCCTTAAAGTCGATAATTTTATCTTTAACCTGATTTACATGTTTTTTTTCAATACCTTCGAGAATTAGTTTTTCAGTAAAAAGTGGTCGGAAAGGTTTCTTAAACGCATCGTTAAAAACCGAATAAACAACTTTGGAATTTTTGAAAAAAGGATCCTGATTGTATGCCTTTTTAATGTAAAGAGGAGCTAAAGCGGTCATCCAACCTAAACAATGGATGACATCGGGTGTCCAACGTAGTTTTTTTACGGTTTCCATCACACCGCGCACGAAAAAAATTGTACGTTCATCGTTATCGTCGAATTCTTCTTCGTTTACATCGCGTACTGTGTTTTTACGGTGAAAATAATCTTCATTATCTATAAAATAAACCTGCATACGGGCAGCCTGAATTGAAGCAACTTTTATGATAAGAGGATGGTCAGTATCATCAATAATCAGGTTCATCCCTGAAAGACGAATAACTTCGTGTAATTGGTTGCGACGCTCGTTTACTGCGCCAAATCGTGGCATAAAAGTACGGGTTTCTTTTCCTCTGTCTTGTACTGCCTGGGGCAAATATCTGCCCATGTTTGCAATTTCTGATTCCGGTAAGTAAGGGTAAATTTCCTGCGATATATACAGTACTTTGTTAACTTTCTTTGAACGCATTTGGTGTAATGCTTAACTTGTTATGAATTGTTATGCAAAGATATATAAAAAAAACGGGATATATGCAAGTGGGTTGTCCGAAATGTTAATCAATGCATAGCCTGTTTATCAATTTATTATTTCTTCAAACTTTATAACTAATGATTATTTATCAATATATCAGATGTTTAGTCTGAAATGATTAAATTCTTTTATTCTATTTTTGTTATGGAAGTTTAACCTTACCTTATTGTAGAAAGCATCGTGTTCTGTATTCAAGGATAGTTGAATTTTACCTGAATGCATACCCTCATTTTCAAGAGCATTCGTAAAAGTACATGAATCACAAAAGTTTTTTGTAATTTTGCCTCGCTTTTATCCAACTATATTCATCTATGTGAATAAACAACCTGAAGTGATTTTCTGTTAGAAACTTAAAGGATGTTGCTGTCAGATTTATTACACATTTTTTTTACAAATATTGAATATGATTAGCGTAGTTAATACTACAGAATTATATAAAGAAATTTCTGTTATTAAATTTCAAAATAAATCGATTGGTTTTGTACCAACTATGGGAGCATTGCACCGGGGGCATATATCTTTAGTGCAAAAAGCGGTGAAAGAAACGGATTTTTGTGTTGCAAGTATATTTGTAAATCCCACACAGTTCAACAATAAAACGGATCTTGAAAAATATCCGCGTAATCTCGAACGCGATTTCAAATTGCTTGAAGATGCAGGATGTAAGTTGGTGTTTTGTCCTTCGGTTGATGAAATTTATACACCCACAGAACTTCAGAATACTTTCGACTTTGATTTCAAAGGACTGGATAAAGTAATGGAAGGAAAATTTCGACCCGGTCACTTTAATGGAGTGGTACAAATTGTAAGTAAACTTTTCAGTTTGGTTAAACCTGATAAGGCATATTTCGGCGAAAAAGATTTTCAACAATTATCAATCATACATTTAATGGTTCAAAGCATGCATTTCCCGGTTGAAATTGTTGATTGCCCAATTGTTCGTGAACCCGATGGATTAGCCATGAGTAGCCGAAACGAACGTCTGTCGGTAAAAGAGCGACAACAGGCAGTACAAATTTCAAGAATATTGTTCGAAAGTCGGAAATTAGTTCCACAGTTGTCACCCGATGAAGTTACAACTTTTGTTATCGAAAAAATCAATTCATCAGAAGGTCTCAAACTTGAGTATTTCGAAATTGCTGATGTTGAAACTTTACAAAAAGTGACAGATTGGAATCGTCCTTCGATTGGCTGTGTGGCAGTTTTTTGTGGCGAAGTTCGACTTATCGATAATATCAGGTATTAAAAAATTAAAAACTAAAAAATATCAGTATGTTAGTTACTGTTTTAAAATCAAAGATTCACCGCGTAACCATCACAGAATCGAATCTGAATTACATCGGAAGTATTACAATTGATACCGATTTGATGGAAGCATCGAATATAATTGCAAACGAAAAAGTTACCATAGTGAACAATAATAACGGAGCACGATTCGAAACATATGTTATTCCCGGAGAAAAAGGTTCAGGTGTAATTTGCCTGAATGGTGCTGCTGCCCGCCTGGTTCAGCCGGGCGACATTGTTATTATCATGTCATATGCTATGATGGAAATGGAAGAAGCTAAAAACTTCAAACCTTCGGTAATTTTTCCTGATACACTTACAAATAAACTTATCAAATAAAAATATTTATTCCCGTTTCGTTATTGCTTCACTTCAAGGGGCGTTTGTATCGCTTTTTTAATTCTTTCTGGATTACTTTGAATACATACAACTGGTAACTAATTATCTCGAAACTACTTTTAATGAACATAGCAATTATAAAATATAATGCTGGTAATATTCGTTCTGTACTCTATGCTCTTGAGCGTGTTGGAGTTACGGCAGTTGTTACCGACAATCATGAAGATATACGCACTGCCGACAAAGTGATTTTCCCGGGTGTAGGAGAAGCATCTTCTGCAATGAAATATCTCAAAGAAAAAAAACTTGATTTACTCATTCCCGAATTGAAGCAGCCGGTGCTTGGTATTTGTTTGGGTATGCAATTAATGTGCAGCTTTTCAGAAGAAAACGACACAAAATGTCTTGGTATTTTCCCGCAGAAAATATTAAAATTTCCCGCTGAAGATGGTTTTAAAATACCTCAAATTGGTTGGAATAACATATATAATCTATCATCACCTCTTTTCGAAGGAATTAAAGAAAACGAATACGTTTATTTCGTTCATAGTTATTATGCTGAAAAGTCTGAATTTTCTATTGCAACTACAAATTATATTCAGGAATACAGTTCGGCATTACATAAAAATAATTTTTATGCTACTCAATTTCACCCCGAGAAATCAGGCATTGCAGGACAAAAAATGATATTGAATTTTTTAAACCTTTACTGAAAGGCTTAATCCAAACAAATGAAATTCGAATTAGAAAGCTCCGATAAAAATTCAAGCGCACGAGCCGGGAAAATTACCACCCATCACGGAGTAATTGAAACTCCGATTTTTATGCCTGTAGGAACAGTGGCTTCTGTTAAAGCAGTACATTTTCACGAACTGAAACAGGATATTAATGCGCAAATTATTCTGGGAAACACATATCATCTTTATCTCAGGCCGGGTATAAACGTACTTGAACAAGCCGGGGGATTACACAAATTCAGTGGTTGGGATCGTCCAATACTCACTGACAGCGGTGGATTTCAGGTTTTTTCTCTCACCGAAAACAGGAAACTTACCGAAGAAGGAGCAACTTTTCGTTCTCATATCGATGGCAGTAAGCATTTGTTTACACCCGAGAAAGCGGTTGATATACAGCGCTCAATTGGTGCCGATATAATTATGGCTTTTGATGAATGTACTCCCGGCACTGCCGATTACAATTATGCTAAAAAGTCCATGCAACTTACACATCGGTGGCTCGACAGAGGAATAAAACACTTTAACAGCACTGAACCAAAATACGGATATTCACAGGCTTTCTTCCCGATAGTTCAGGGTTGTGTTTATCCCGACTTAAGAAAAGAATCTGCTGCTTTTATAGCATCGCAAAATGCTGAGGGAAATGCAATTGGTGGATTGGCTGTGGGCGAACCGGTGGAACAAATGTACGAAATGATTGAAATTGTAAACGAAATACTTCCTACTGATAAACCACGTTACCTCATGGGAGTGGGAACGCCAGTGAATATACTCGAAGCCATTGAGCGGGGTGTGGATATGTTCGATTGTGTAATGCCCACACGAAACGGACGAAATGGTATGCTTTTTACTTCACAGGGCATCATGAATATGAAAAACGAAAAGTGGAAAAACGATTTTTCTCCGCTCGATGAAAATGGAACATCTATTGTAGATAAGGTTTATTCAAAAGCATATCTTCGTCATCTGTTCATTAGCAAGGAGTTGCTCGCAATGCAAATAGCATCCATTCATAATCTTGCTTTTTACTTGTGGCTTGTTAAAGAAGCCCGAAAACATATTGTGCAAGGGGATTTTGCTTTATGGAAAAAAAATATGGTTCAGCAACTCCAACAAAGAATTTAATCAGAATACTTTTAGTAATTTCGAAGCTAAATTAAGTGTAAATTAATGAAATTTGATTTTCAGAAAATTGGATTAAAAAAACTTGACAGGTATATCATAAAAAAGTTCCTGGGCACTTATTTTTTTTCCATTATTCTGATTTTGAGTATTGCCATTGTTTTTGACTTAACTGAAAAACTCGATAACTTTTTCGACAACAACGCACCATTTAAAGCAATTGTTGTGGATTATTATCTGAATTTTATTCCGTTCTATATGAACATGTTTACACCTTTGTTTACTTTTATTGCTGTAATTTTCTTCACTTCCAAACTTGCTACAAATACCGAAATAATTGCCATACTTTCCAGTGGTGTAAGTTTCCGCAGGCTTATGTTACCGTATTTTTTGTCGGCTACCATAATTTTTATTATTTCATTTACGCTCGGTGGTTATATTATACCTCCGGCAATAGGCAAGATGCTTACTTTCGAGGATATGTATGTGAAAAAATTCAAAAAATACAATGCTCGGAATGTACAAATGGAAGTGGAAAAAGGTGTAATTCTCTATATCGAAAGGTATGAAATTTCAGAAAACAGAGGTTATCGGTTTTCGATGGAAAAGTTTGAAGGTAAAACTTTAACCTCCCGTCTTACAGCTGAAACTGCTCAGTGGGATTCTGCTTATCACTGGAAGCTTAACACATGGCTTAAGCGTGATTTTAATGGCATGTACGAAACTGTTACCAAAGGAGAGTTACTTGACACAACCATAAATGTTCAGCCTGAAGAATTTTTTATTACTTCGAAAGAAAGTGCGCAAATGACCATTCCTAGACTAGCTCGCTATCTCAACAGGCAAAAAGAGCGTGGAGTAGGCAATATTCAGGCTTTTGCCGATGAATATTACAAACGTTTTTCAATGCCGCTGGCTGCATTTATTATGACTTTAATGGGAGTATCTCTTTCTTCGCGTAAAGTTCGTGGAGGTATGGGACTTCATCTTGGTGTAGGATTGGCGCTAAGTTCCTTTTATATTTTATTTTCTACCATGACTTCCACTTTTTCGGTAAGCGGTATTTTATCACCTTTTATTGCCGTTTGGTTGCCAAATTTTGTTTTTATTTTAATAGGCATTTACCTGTATATCAAGGCTCCTAAATAACGTTCCCTTGGTTCCTCGTCTCCTCGTAACTCGTAACTCGTAACTAAATCCGTAAAGTTAACGACATTAGCCCTATAATCACATCATTTGCAGTTGTTTCTAAAGAAATATTCAGCAAAGTTTTGTTTTTATTGAGTGGCATATCAAGTAAAACTCCAGCTCCGCCATCAATTTTTCGACCATATACTCCTTCAATTTTTAAATCTTTTTCAAGATTATTACTCACAAGACCGGTTTTTAAATGTACACGGTAGGGTCGTGGCACATCAAGTTTGAACGCTTTTCCGTCCACATAATAATCCTGCTCAATCGGACACCAATTATCCGGATTGATGAGTTTGAGCGTATCCTTCGTTCCATCGGTATAATTCGCTACTATTAATCCGTTTACAAAGCGCGATTGCATATGATTGGTTGTTCCGGCAAGCATGAAATAAGCGTTTCGTACTTTGAAATTCACGGGAATTGTAATTTTTCGCGGAAAATTATCCCACAGCGAAGTAAATGCAATATTTTTACCGATGGCAGGAGTGCGGAAAGGAATATTCAGCACATTGGTAAAAGTACCTCTGTTTTCAGCTGCATTATTGCGCAAGCCCGAATCATCAATTTCGGCAGTTGTAAGCGGATGACACCATTCGCCAATGCCTTGCGTCGGGATTTGTAAAGTTGTGTAGGGCGAACGTGGCGACAGATATTTATTTTTAAAAATCCGATTGACTGAATCGTTAAAATACATATCGATATCACGAGGAAGTAACACATCGGTATTTTCAATATTAAATGGTGTTTGGGTAGTTTTTTCAGGTTCAGTAATTTCAATCATAAACGGTTGCCACCACACCATTTGATCCTGACGCAGTTTAGCAAAGAAAGTACGATGACCGGGAAATCCCGAAGCAATTGCATCAATCGTATATATGGTAAATATTGATTTGGAAAGTACTTTTTGCGGATCAAAGATTTCTTCAACAATTGCTTGTGTAGTAACCCTGAAAGCTTGTCCCTTCATTACTTTAACAGCAGGATATTTATTGAAAATCTGTTTGCCTTTGGTAATAATGTCAATTTTTACCGAATCCTCCACAGGCGTTTCAATTATTATTTCAGGTGCAGCAATAGCCTTAGGATTCAGTTTCCAGGTAACAGGTTTTCCGTTAGCTGTAATTGATTCAATATTCTCGAAATAAGCTTTTACTTGTAAACTGATATTTTGTTTTTTGTAAGCTTTTTGTATAATGGTATATTCTGATTTACTGCCGGTTTTCCGGTAAGATAATCTGATGACTGGTGTAGCCATTCGTGCAAAATTCCATTCATCAGGAAATCCGGGACGAATTACGAGGGTATTATTCAAACCATCCGGACGAATACCGAAAAGTCCTTCGGTAAGAATGCGTGACAAAACCCCAATAGGATCACCAAAATCGCGGTAACATTCGCCCCGTGCAGCATCGTAATAGCTGATTTGTCCTATATTTCCCGGACTGGCTCCCATATACATTCCGTCGAGCACCGAACTTTTCAGTAACCGAAAAGCTTCATTATTTCTGCCTGCCTGCCAGTAAGCGAGGGAAGTGTGCATAACTTCAGCAAAAGCCACATTGTTTATTGACCAGGAATAAGGCATCCAGTTCGAAGTGGAAATGGTAGCATATCCTTCGCCAAGTCCTTCAGCTACCACTGGGATATGAGGAATTTCAGTATCAACATATCTCGTAGCCTGAAATGCCTGGAAAGGATCGGCAGTTTCAGAATCGATAGCATGATAAATTGTCCAGAGTGCAGCGCTTTCGTGCACATTCCGGTCTCCCATAAAATCTTTGTACTCAGCCCAATGACCTTTGTAAGGCAACCAAAGATGAATGTTTAACGCTTTCAGAATTTTTTCCGATTCTTTTATGTAAGGAACAGGATTTTCACCAATTTTCTGTGCGAGTATTGCTGCTTTTTTATTGGCAAAATAATTATAAGCTGACGAATGCGTTACTGCTCCGCTGTTGTAATACAATGCATCGCTTGCCCAAATACAGCAATATGCGTCGTACAAACCATCATCATTCGGGTCGAAATTACGTTTTTCCCATTCGAGATGACGCTTTATAACCGGCCACATTTTGCGAGCATAATCCAAATCGCCTGTATAGTCGAAATGACGGATGAGCTGATCGATGTAGCAAAGATTCATGTCATAATGATGCATCTGATCGTTGCGGTTTGGATTACGACAGATATAACCATTGCTGTACATTTGTGTACCCCACTTTTTTTCTGCACGGGCAAGATTCAGTGCTGTGTCCTGCGAAGGATGCGGAAAAACCGGCGGTACATTTGTAACCTGTGATGCCGCATACGCATCGAAATGTTTATGTGCGCGGTCGTTCCAGCCAAGCGCATCGCCGGTGTAAGCAGCACGCCAGCCACTAAGGGGCATTCGCCATCCTACAGCGCCATGCAACCACGTTTCGCCACTCCAGATCCCATCAGCAGCCACCGAAAGCGTTCCACCCAATGTATTAAAATAGGGATCAGGTGTTTCAATTACAAGTTGAGAGGCAACTTTGGCTCGTGCCGCCTCGGCAAGTTCAAATAATTTTCGTGCACCTACGGGACTTTTAGGTTCGTATATCGGGTCAGTATCGAAAATGGTGAGCGGTCTGTGTTGTACGGGTGAAAAAAATTTCGCTATATTTTTGAAAGTTGTAGTTTTATCAGGAATTTGAATTGCCATGTAATAAGTTTTTGAACGGCTCAATGCAAGTTCTCCCTTTAATAGCGGCAGGGTTCTATCAATTTTAAGTTTCGATTTTTCAGGGAAAACTCCTATTAAAAATTTATCATTTTTATCGCCAAACGAAACCTGAAAAGTATTTCCATGTAGTTTATAAATATTTCCTTTGCAATATTCGGGTTTTAACTCAAAGCTATCTTCGGGATCGACACCCAAATCACCCTCACGACTGAAACGCTTATCGGCACAACCACCAAATTGCCAGCGAAGCTTTGTGTTTTTGGGAATTTTTTCTGTTTCGATTTTCAATATCATTCCTTCGGCTTCGGCCATGGCAAGTGCAGTAATGCGAATTTCGCCTTTGCCTGTAAAATTTTTATCCCGAATTATGTAAATTCGTGAGCCGGGTTTATAAGTGCTTTTAATATAATCAGCTGCGTTAAGTTTTTTTTGTGTTGTTTTATTGCTTATTTCGAAAGAAAGATTGCCGCCCATACGGGGAAGATACAAGGCAAATTCTGGCACATCGCTTGTTTCAACTCTGAAACCGGTGTGCGTACCGTAAAGGGCACGGTTAAATTTCTTTTTACCGTTAACTATAGAAAAACCATCTCCTTCAGGAATATAACGCAATTCGCGCTTTTCAACTCGTTCAGTTTTTTCAACCGGTTTATTCAGTTCGGGATCAAAAATAGTTTTGGTTTGCGCAAAAAAACCAAAACTTAGGGCAGACAGAATATAAAAAAATGAGAAAAAAATATATCGGTTTTGAATAAACATAGCAGGTGGATTTTTTGAAGTTTCAAAAATAATACATTTTTGGTTTGTTTCAACAATATATATATTGAAATAAGTTTAGCTTTACAGATTTTAATTTTTCTATGAAATGATTTTTAAAATTACGAAACAATTTAAAAAAACATAACCACAGCTTTAAAAGGTTTTAAGCGGCGCAAAAAATAAAACCATAAGCGAAAGAAATATAATTATTTACTTTTTAAACATTATAAACTTTTTAGTCTTAACTTTACACTACTTTTCATTTCACAATAAAATAAGTAGCTTTGCAGTTAGAAACTCATCAAGCAAAATTTCGAAAAATCTCATGCTCGACCAGTCAACCATTGACAGAATTATTGATGCCGCCCACATTCAGGAAGTGGTTTCTGATTATGTAACACTACGCAAACGTGGTGTGAATATGATTGGCTTATGTCCATTCCATAACGAAAAAACGCCATCGTTTACGGTTTCGCCGGCGAAGGGAATTTTTAAATGTTTTGGTTGCGGGAAAGGCGGCAATGCAGTGCATTTTATCATGGAGCACGAGCAAATTTCGTACTACGAAGCACTGAAATTCCTTGCCCGCAAATATCATATCGAGTTTAAAGAGCGTGAATTTACACCCGAAGAAATGGCTGCTCGTAATGACCGCGAAAGTATGTTTCTGGTCAACGAGTATGCACAAAAATATTTTTCGAACACGCTTCACAATCATATCGAAGGGAAATCCATCGGACTTTCGTATTTCAGAGAACGAGCCTTCAGAGATGACATTATCCGCAAATTTCAGCTTGGTTATGCCCTCGATTTACGCGATGATTTTACCCAAACAGCGCTTCGCGATGGTTATAACAAGGAATATCTTGTAAAAACCGGACTGACGCTCGAAAATGAACAAGGTCAGCTTACCGATCGTTTTCGCGGACGGGTAATATTCCCTGTACACACACTTTCCGGCAAAGTGGTAGCTTTTGGCGGGCGCATTATTCGTAAAGATGATAAAACTGCTAAGTACGTAAACTCGCCTGAATCGGAAATTTACCACAAAAGCAACGAACTTTACGGCATTTATTTCGCCAAACAAGCCATAGTCAGGGAAGATCGTTGTTATCTTGTCGAAGGTTATACTGATGTGATTTCGATGCACCAAACCGGCATCGAAAACGTGGTAGCATCTTCGGGAACTTCACTTACTCCGGGGCAAATTCGTTTAATTCACCGCTTTACCGACAATGTAACCATTATTTACGATGGCGACCCTGCAGGCATCAAAGCTTCTTTACGTGGTATCGACATGCTTCTTGAAGAGGGTTTGAATATCAGAGTTTTATTGCTTCCCGATGGTGATGACCCCGACTCGTTTGCACGAAAAACCAATGCAGCTGATTTTATTGAGTTTGTGAATAAAAACTCGGTTGATTTTATGCGGTTTAAAACACGCTTGTTGATTGATGATGCCGGAAACGACCCCGTGAAACGTGCTGCACTTATCAGCGACATTGTTCGAAGCATTTCCATAATACCCAATCAGGTAATACGCGGCGAATATGTTAAGGAATGCAGTATTTTGCTGAAAACAGATGAAGCGATGCTTTATCATGAAATAAACAAACTGAAAGCAAGTGCACGTGAGAAATCGGTTACTCCGCAAACAACTACCCTGACGCAAACCATTCCGACTGAAAGCTCCGCTGTTTTGAGCAAATCAATGTTTGATAATGAAGAAAAAAATTTATTGCAATTGTTGATTAAATACGGACATCTTCAAAGATTTTATCTGGACGAAGAAAAAAAACACTTGATTTCTGTGGCTGAATATGTCATATCAGATCTTGAGATGGATGATTTAACTTTTCATAATCCTTTGCATCAGCGCATGTTAAATGAATACAAGCAGCATTGTATGCAAAAAAATGAAAGCGCCGAAAAATTTTTCACCTTTCATCCCGATTCTCAAATCAGTCAACTGGCAATAGAGTTACTTTCTGAAAAATATACGCTGAGTAAAGTACATTCAAAAATGAAAGAAATGATATCGGATGAAGAAAGATTGAATGATCTGACACCACGATTGATTTACGAATATAAAATGAGTATAGTGATTGAGCAAATGAGGCTGAAACTTGCTGAAATGAAAGCTGCCGTTGATGCAGGAAACAGCACTTTGGTTGACAGTTTGATGATAGATATCAGAGATTTGGATGAAACTAAAAAAGAACTTTCGAAGAAACTTGGTGAGCGTATAATAATTAAAATCTGAATTTTACCATACAAACTATTCATAAATTAACGAACTATTGAAAGCTTATTTAAAAAAATATGACTTACCCTGAACTTATTAATAATCCTGAATTCGAAGAAATTGCCACCGTACATCACCATGATTTAAAACAATTTCTGATAAAAGAAGTTGAACAACAGCCGGTTTGGGCACGTGTAGCAAATATGTTTCAAATTACCGGTTTGATGGTATTTATGTTGGGCGGTTTCAAGGCTTTTATACCTTTTCTGATGCAGAAAAATTCTGAATTTCTGCTTTGGATGTTGTATGGACTTTTTTTCACTTTTACTCTTTTGATTGTTTTACATGAATTTATTCATGCTGTAGCATATTATTATGTTGGCGCCCGAAAGCTTAGTTTTGGAGTGGTTTGGCGAAAATTTATGTTTTATGTTACTGCCGATAAATTTGTTGCCGACCGAAAAAAATTCACCATTGTAGCACTTGCTCCGGCTGTGATTGTTTCAGTATTATGTATCATTGGCATGGCTGTTTTTTATCATCATCCGGCATTCTATTTCTTCGTTCCGGTTTTCGGACTGCATTTTATTTTTTGCGGTGGCGATTTTAGCCTGTTATGCTTTTTCGAAAACCGAAAAAATAGTGTAATCTATACTTTTGATGTAAAGGAAGAAGGGAAAACATATTTTTATCAGAAAGCCCCTCAAAACGTCCCCAAAAGGGAGGTTTAATAGAAGAAAATGAAATATTGCAACAGGAAAATACCGAACCTGAAACTTGAAACCTAAAAACTTGTAACTCGTAACTGATAACTAAATAAATTATGTCCTTTCTTTTTGATCAGGTAATATTCGGACCTGTCCGCAGCAGGCGGTTGGGTTTATCGTTGGGAATAAATTTGCTGCCGATAGATGCAAAAATTTGTTCGTTCAATTGTATTTACTGTGAGTGTGGATTCAATACCACCATGAAGGAATTCCCCTACCCGACTCGTACGGAAGTCCGGCAGATTTTGGAATCCAAACTTTCGCAAATGTGTGCAGAAAACACTCCACCTGATGTAATAACTTTTGCCGGCAACGGCGAACCAACGCTTCATCCTGATTTCGACAGAATAATTGACGACACAATAGAACTCCGCAATAAAATTTGTCCAAAGGCAAAAGTGAGCGTATTGTCAAATTCCACAAGAATCCATAAACCTAAGGTTTTCAACGCTTTATTGAAAGTCGATAACAATATACTGAAGTTCGATTCGGCAATTGACGCAACCATTCGCCTGCTCGATCAGCCTGTAAGCAAAACAATAAATGCGCGTTGGCTGATTGAAAACCTGAAAAAATTTGAAGGCAAACTAATCATTCAAACCATGTTTTTACGCGGTAAATCTGGCCACAACTTTATTGATAATACAACTGAAGATGAAGTGAACGCCTGGCTTAGGGCATTGGTCGAAATAAAACCAAAGCAAGTTATGATTTATACCCTCGACCGCGAAGCTCCGGTAAAAGGTTTGGAGAAAATAAATATTGTAGAATTGAATCAAATTGCTGAAAAAGTGAAAAAACTTCGGTTTAAGGTATCTGTGGCAGGATAGATACATTTACTATTTTTTCATTTACTATTTACCATTTAATTTCACTATTAAGTCATTAGCATTAGATGCATAATCCACCAAAAAACATTATTGGACAAACATCTTCTAAAACGAATGAAACCTCCGGTCTTCGTATTCTTGTTTGTCCTCTAAATTGGGGACTGGGTCATGCTACAAGGTGTGTACCTCTAATTCGTGAATATTTGAAAAACGGGAATGAAGTGGTAATTGCAACCGATGGTGCCGCACTTGCATTTCTCCGGACTGAGTTTCCTGCATTAAAATACATTACACTCCCTTCGTACAAAATACGTTATTCCAAAAGCAAAACGCAAACTTGGGCAATGCTCATACGTTTACCTGCTATTTTATATGGAATTTTCAGAGAACATTTTTGGCTGAAAAAACTGCTTAAAACAGAGCATTTCAACCTCGTAATTTCTGATAATCGTTTTGGACTTTGGACTAACCAAACCAATTGTATCTACATTACACACCAGATAATGGTAAAAATGCCCAAATTCCTGAAGTGGCTTGAAAAACCAATCTGGAGATTTCATCGTTTTTTTATCAGCAAGTATAATGAATGTCTGATTCCTGATTTCGAAGGGAAAGAAAATCTATCAGGCGATTTGTCGCACAAATATCCTTTGCCTGAGAATGTACGTTTTATGGGACCTTTATCGCGTTTCTCGAATATTAATGTTGAAAAATCAGAAAATAGTTTTGACATTGTGGCAATCATTTCGGGACCGGAACCTCAACGCACAATTTTTGAACATCAAATAATTGAAAGATACAAGAAAAGCATTCAGAAAGTATTGATTGTTTGCGGATTACCACAAAACACAATATCGATATCAACAGTAGGAAACCTAACCATTGTTCCCCATTTACCCGATAATGAATTTGCAGCTTATCTTAAAGCTGCTAAAAAGATAATTTCTCGTTCAGGTTATTCCACCTTAATGGATTTATACGCGTTAAATTGCCTCAAAAAGGCTGAGTTTATTCCAACGCCCGGACAAACAGAACAGGAATATTTGTATGAATATGTTTTTAAAAAAAATCACTACTGACCGACAAACATTGAGCTTTGTCGATATTTATTTTTAATTATG
>CAYNGF010000001.1:0-96567 GCA_964396515.1 uncultured Paludibacter sp. | reverse complement strand
AAAATAATTCACCATCCTCTGCTTTAAAACCTGCTCCAAGCGAAAACTCGTTTCCTTGTAAACCATCAAAAGCAAAATGATTGATAAATTTTTTATCGTTATAAACAAATTCTGAAATACCGGTATGCGTACTCAACCAAATATTTCCTGAATTGTCTTCTTTTATGCTCCTAATTACATTGCTCGGCAATCCATCTGTAGTATAAAAAAAATCAGATTTGTTTTTTTTGCGATCGTAGCGTGCCAGACCATCAGAAGTCCCAAACCAAACGAAACCACGTGTATCAACTTCAATTGAATAAACGATATCACTTGGCAAGTAGCCATCGGCCGAAGTGTATGCTTTTATTTTACCGGTATTGAAATTTACTGAGTTTACACCCTGATAAGTACCTATCCATATTAATGAATCGCCATCATTCACGAGTGTATTCACCCAGTTGTTTATCAAATTTCCTGTATTGTTTATATTAGACACATATTCAGCTACAAATTTTTCGGTTTTTATATCAAAAACATATACTCCAGCACCATTTGTTCCTATCCAAAGACGATTTCTGTTATCTTTGAGCAATGCCATAATTCTATTTCTGGATGGGTCGATACTCATTGTAGGAAATTTCAAAGAATAGTTCACTGTATTTCCGGTTTTTTTATCAAACTTCATAAATCCATCGAGAAAAGTTCCAATCCACAATGTATTTTGGTTTTCAGGTACAATAGACATTACAGTACTGAGAATATTTGGGCTTCTGCCTTTCAACGGATAATGGCGTGACCGATTGGTTTTGTCGATAGAATACAAGCCATCGTGATCAGTTCCTACCCAAATAAGTCCATCATTATCTTTATAAACCGACATTATACAATTACTACCTATCAAATTATTTTTAAAGGATTTATATCCCCAATAATTAAATTTGTTGGTGTGATTAGGCGATAGAAAAACCCCCTTTTGAAACAAACCTATCCATAAATTTCCTTTTTTATCTGATAAAACCGAGTGTACTTTTGTATTTGAAAAATCGAACATAGATGACTGAATATCAAAATCTTCAACTATGTTTTTTTCATAGTTGAAGTATTTTAATCCTTTTCCATCTGTTCCGATTAACAATCTTTTTTGATTATCAATGGCAAGACTTTTTATAGGTAATTCCGCACCTCCGCTATAAGGAACCTGTTCAAATTTTTGTAGAGACTGATTGTATTTAAACAAACCACCCGAAAGAGTTCCAACAAAAATATTACCGTAAGCATCTTCGTTAATTACTGAAATTTGATTGTTTCCCAATGTTTCAGGAGCTTTGAAGAGCTTCATCTCATCGGAACTTGGCTGATAACAATTCACTCCCTTATCCGCAGAAGCTATCCAGAGTCGCTGACGGCTATCCTCAAAAACTGATACAATATAACGACTGCATAAGCGGCGTAAAAATCCGTCATCGACTTGAAATTGATTATCTTTTTCGGAATATTTGAGTATCGCATCACTTGATGTCGAAATTAAAATTTCTCCGGCTCGGGTTTCAATAATACTTGAAACATGTGGTTCGAGCAAGCGACTGCCATAATATAAAGGAACTTCGGTAAATGAATCCGTTACACGATCATAAAGCATTAAACCATTCACACAACCCACCCAAAAACGACCTTTGCTATCTTCAAATAACGAACGTACATAATTATTTTTCAGTGAGTGAGGATTACCTTTTTGGTTGCGATAAATAGTAAATTTCACACCATCGTATTTATTCAAACCATCTTCGGTAGCTATCCAAATAAAATTACGGGAATCCTGATAAATGGTGTTTATCAGGCTGTTTGAAAGTTCGTAATCGGTGGTATAAAGTCTTCCGGTTTGAGAATATAGCTTTATTGAAAATGTTGATATATAAAATAAAACTATAAAAATTGAAAGTTTTTGCATGAAGTATTTTTCTAAGGCGTGATTAAAATTGATTGAATTGGTTAATATATACTGTTTACAAAAATACAAAAAAGGTATTAGATTAACTTTCAAAAAAAATATAATGATAAATTACATTTGTTTCGCACATTGAAACGAACGTAAATATCTAATTACACACCACTATAAATACTGAAACCACCATCAACCGGAAGTACTACGCCGGTAATAAAACTTGCAGCTTCAGAACATAAAAACTGTACAGCACCGTTCAGTTCGGAAATATCGCCAAAACGCCCCATAGGAGTATTTGCTAACACTTTTTTGCTTCGTTCAGTAAGTGATCCATCAGGATTGAGCAATACAGCACGATTCTGATCGCCTATAAAGAAGCCCGGTGCTATGGCATTTACACGCATTCCATCGCCGTATTTTAAAGCCAGTTCGGTTGCAAGCCATTGCGTAAAATTACTTACTGCCGCTTTGGCTGCCGAGTATCCTGGCACGCGGGTTATGGATTGCATGGCTGCCATGGACGAAATGTTGATAATGCATCCCGATTTTTGTTTCGCCATTACTTTACCAAAAACCAAACTTGGGTAGACCGTACCATTCATATTTAGTTGTGTAACTTTGTCCCAGTCGTTAATTTGCATATCGAAGAAACTCTGTTCAGGTGCAAGTGTAGCTCCTGGAATATTTCCACCGGCAATATTCAGCAGAATATCGATTCTACCCCATTTTTCTACTATTTTTTCAGCTGCAGTTTCCAAACCTTGTATATCGAGCACATTAGCTACAATACCAATTGCATCGCCACCATCTCTTTTTAACTCTTCTACACGCATATCCAACTGTTCCTGTCTGATGTCCATTGCTACAACGCATGCACCCTGACTAACTAAACTTTTTGCAATACTTCCACCTAAAACGCCACCGGCGCCTGTTACTATTGCTACTTTTCCTTTAATACTGAATAATTCATTCATACAAAAACCATTTACTATTTATGATTTATATTTTACTATTTCAACTTTCGCATGTATTTAGTTGCTTGAATTACTGATTATTACAAAATGCTGTAAATTGAATATCAGTTGGTTATACAAATGTATATTTTCTAAATTTTCGATGTTTTACCTCACCCCCAGATTCATCGCACACATTTATGTATTTCAAATTCAGGTACTTAAACTTCTGCAAGTTAAATTACTTTTTTAAAAATTATAGAGTTTCAAAATTTCATGGTTTCAAGGTTTATAATCATATTATCAATAACTTATCAATAATTCACAAATCACCATTCACCAATCACCAATCACCAATTCACCAATTCACCATTTACTGATTCACTGATTCACAAATTCACAAATCACCTCAATTCACTTCTCACTGCTGCCATAATTCCTTCAACCTGTGCCAGTGCGAACATGCGTCCATGGAACGAATAACCCGGGTTGTAGCCTTTTGCAGCATCATCGAGCATTAGTTTTCCATGGTCCACCCGCATGGGAAGTCCAGGATTTTCCTTTTCGAAAATTCGCACGAGTTCAACTAAATGCCCTCTGCCTTCGAGATGCGAAGCTTCCATAAAATTACCATTGGGCAAAACTTCAGTACTCCGTAAATGCACGAAATGACTTTGTTTCGCAAATTTCCGCGCCATTGCAGGCACATCGTTGTGCAAACCCGAACTTAGCGAACCGGCACAAAAAGTAAATCCATTTGATGGTGAATTTACCATTTGTAAAATCTTCTGAATATCTTCAGTATTTCCCACAATACGTGGTAATCCCAAAACAGGAAACGGAGGATCATCGGGATGAATGCAAAGATGTATGTCATATTTTTCGGCAACAGGAATAACATTTTCAAGAAAATATTTCAAATTTTGGCGCAATACATCAGCATCAATACCTTTATATTTTGCAAGTAAATTGTTGAACAGTTCCACAGGACGATTTACATTTCCTTTAAAATTTTCGTTAACAAACCCTTGCGTTTTAACAATAATAGTATTTATCAGCGATTCTTTTTCATCTTCGGTAATGGTTTGCTTCAAAGTGTAAACTTTCTCCATTTCTTCAGATGAATAATCTTTTTCTGCTCCTTCACGATTCAGAATAAAACAATCGAAATACGCAAACCGTATTTTATCAAAATACAATGTAGAAGTACCATCGGGCAGGCGGTAATCCAAATCAGTACGAATCCAGTCGATTACCGGCATAAAGTTATAAACCACAGTTCGTATCCCGGCTTTACCGAGATTCTCAAGACTTTGACGGTAATTGGCAAGTAATTGTTCTCGCTCTGTTCCTCCATATTTAATAGGTTCGGATACGGGCAAACTCTCTACAACCGACCATTTCAACCCAAAAGATTCGATATAATTTTTTGTTTCTGTAATTGCTTTTTCTGTCCAAACTTCGCCATTTGGTATGTAATGCAAAGAAGTAACAATACCTTCAACGCCAATCTGACGTAACATATCTAAAGTAACCGGATCGGATTTCCCAAACCATCGCCATGTTTTTTGCATAAGCTTTTAGTTTTAACCTTATCAGGTGCAAGCACCCTGAATTTAGTAATAAAAAATAGATATCAATTCTTCAACCCTGTCTGGTGAAAGCACCCTCAAAGGTTGTTTTTTAATTATTTTCAGCAATAATTTTTACTTGGTCCAAAATTACACCTTCGTCTATCGCAGTAATTTTCAATATTTGTTTTCCTGCATTTTTTATCTGATGTATTGATGTTCTAATAGCTTGATTTCTAAGAACATTTTCTTTCCACTCTTCGCTGCGCCCCTGTGTTTGATAGTCATAAACCTGTGGTTTTTCATCATTCACAGAAATTGCGAACCGAAGATATTTATTATCGACCGGATGATTCGGAGCAAGTGCAATAATTATTTTTAATGAATCGGTTGCAGCGCATTCAAAATTGTATATCAAAGAAGTTTTTGGTAAAACACTTACCGCTTTTCGTTCATAACCTAACCCATGAAGTATAGGTTTTATTCCTTCATATGTATGGTAATCAGCGCCATTCCATTTATATAGATATTTCTGCTCAACTTTGGGATTATTTACAATTGATTCTCGTGGTGCTTTATCGAAAACCGTCAGCCTACGTGGACTGTAATCCATTATCAAACGCCATTTTCCGTTTGCTAAAGAATTATATCTTTCGGTTAGTTTTACAATTTCTTCGTAAGCTGCATCACTTGATTGCCAGTCCGCTTTGCCTTGCCGAGCAAGTTGGCCATACAAATGTTTGTAATTCATTGCAGCAGCAGCTTTCACTGGATATTCGATCAACTGAAACCAAGCATCGCGTTTTTCTTTTGGGATATTTTTTGAAATTTCAGATACTTTATTCTCAATAGCCTTATATTGAGTTATTCTTTCATTAATTTGTTTTTCACTCCAGGGCAAATCTTTTACAATTTTCCATGCTGAGTCTGTTTCTTCTGTACGTGTATTTCCCATAAATTCCGGTTTACGAATATATGCAAGCCTGTAATATTCATTCATTACCCAAAGCAAATGAGCAGCATTATTTGCACCAAATTCACGTTCTAACCAATGCTTTAAATGATTGTCAATTCCTTGAATATTATTTTCGATGGAATTGATATCCCAAGCTATATCCATAAACAACTCGATAAGATATTCCGCAGGTTTTATATCACCCACGTTTAATATCCACATATCTCGTGCACCTTTATCGTAAGCTAATTTCATTTGCGTATAAACTAGTGCCGGGTGATTGGTAGCCAGCCAAAGATAATCGTGTGGGCGACCCCAATATGAAACATGATTGTAAACTCCGTTACCGCCTTTGCGAGCACGCTCAATGCTGTCGGGGAAATGCCGAATGTACCCATAATTATCATCTGTCCACATTAAAGTAACATCTTCGGGTACTTTCAAACCCATTTTATATACATCAAGTACTTCCTTGTATGGAATGAAAACCTGCGAGACCTTTGTTACATCGGGATTCACAATGTCGGCTATCATTTTACGTTGTGCTGCAATCACCAAATCGAGTGCATCTTTCTGCTCCTGCAATGTATTTGCACCCAGCATTTTGCTGTCGTGTACTCCTCGTATTCCAAGCGTATAAATATTATCCGAACCTGCCAATGCGCGTGTGCGTTCTTCCCAAAATTTTAAAACATTCGAACGATTGTTTACAAAATCGTAATTACCGGTTCCGGCAATTTTCCATTCGGTATTTGTGTTACGCAACATAGGTTCACAATGTGATGTACCTATGTAAATACCGTATTTATCAGCCATTTCACGATTGCCAGGGGTAAGATAAAACGCTTCGGAACAATCGTGCATAGCTGGCCAAAAGGTATTGGCACGAAGGCGTAACAATAATTCGAATATTTTCGCATGAGTTTTTGGTCCGATTCTACCTTTAGTATCCGACGGTTCAAAATTCATCGAACTCCATGGCATCATTCCCCAGTCTTCATCGTTAATAAAAATTCCGCGATGTTTAACCGATGGAGCTTGTGTTATACGAAATCCATTCGTAAATAACAATCGCGCTTTTGTTACTATAGGCGAATCAGCCCACCATTCCCATGGCGAAACTCCCATCATCCGCGAAAGTTCAAGCAAACCGTAAGCAGTGCCACGCTTATCGCTTCCTAAAACTATCAGGTTTCCTTTTTTCACAATGATTAAAAAACCTTCGCGCTTTTGTTTCAATTCCTTAACTTCATTTTTTCCTGCAATTTTTTCGGCTTTGCTCCCTAAGCCCAATGTTCCGACGATTACATCAGCGTTACTTTTTGATAAAATTATTTCGGATTGAAAAACGCGTGAATAGTCACTTTGAAATATTTCAAAAGCAGTTTTAACTACTTGTGATTCCTTTTCTGACATATTTACTTTCAGTTGTTTTCCGTTACGGAATTCAACTTCAGCTATTACGTTTTGAATAATAAAGAAGTTTACAGCTATCAGAAAAACCACATAATATATTTCTTTCTTTAAAATTTCAGTGCCTTTCATTTTTAAATAAGTTTTAATTTGATAATTAATATCGTTTACATTGATGTTTGATTGATAATTTTGAATCTACAAAGAAAACTTATTCTTGAACAGTTTCAAATTGTCAACAGTACATAATAATATATTTTTGTTCAAATGCTGGCGTAAAATTAATTATCCCTTTAAATTATTTATACTGAATTATCTGTTATCAAAATTAAGAAAATATATGTTTGCAAAAATACTGACTATAATAGTGTTATTATTTTTCTATATTTGCATTGAATAAAACAATTTTTGCAATTTGTAATATGAAAAATTTGATGAACGAAAAGCTTTCGATTTCGGAAACAGAACCAATGAAAGCACGATTTTACGATTACGAACGGTTTACTTACCCATGGCATTTTCATTCGGAATATGAAATTATATATTTTGAAGAAGGAACAGGTACAAGATTCGTGGGTAATAGTATTGAACCATTTATTCCGGGTGAAGTTCTGCTTATAGGACCTAATCTGGCACATTACATGAAAAGTGATGAATATATGCCAAAAGGCTTGAAAGGTACAATTATTCAGTTCGAGAAAGATTTTATGCACTATGCCGTCAGCAATTATTCACAGTTTGTAAAAATAAAGAAACTGCTTGAGGAATCTCGAAACGGCTTGGTTCTTTCAATTATTTCCAATGATGATTTAAACACTGCATTAAACAAAATACCAACTGAAAAAGGTATAAATCAAATTATTACATTGCTCGAAATTCTTAAATTAATGTCAGAAACAGAATCGCGAAAAATCTTATCCACTTCAGAACCTACGGAAATTTCTGTTTCAGACCATCCGCGTTTTGATAAGGTATTGTCATTTTTGAACCGCAACTATAATCGTGAAATAAAACTCGAAGAAATTGCATCGATCGCAGCTATGAATCCGAGCGCTTTTTGTAGATATTTTAAAAGTAAAACCGGTAAAACGCTGAAAAACTACATAGCGCACATGCGCGTATCGTATGCCTGTAAAATGATTTTAACTCAAAACATAAATATTTCACAAATAAGCAACGAGTGTGGATTCGAGACTGTATCGTATTTCAATAAAATTTTTAAAGAAAATACAGGTTTTACGCCTACTGAATACAAAAATTTAATGTTGAAAAGTTGAAACTTATAAATAACTGATTATTAACATAAAAAAATTAACATAATTTTTATTAAACTAAAATAATTTTATCATACTTTTGTCGTTATATTAACCAAATTAATAAGTCTATTATGTTAACAAATCTTTTCAATGTTACAATAATGCTGTTTATTAAATTTTAGTCTCTTAAATCTACCTTTTCTAAAAAAATTGAAAATCACTTAAATTTCTCATTTTCTAAATCTTCGTTTTTATTAACGTTGTCATTTTTAATGTGGTATGCACCAAATACTTTTGGAGCAAAAGAACCAATGAAATATGAAAAAATTGAAAAATCCGAATTTGAAATAAAAGTTTACCCTCCCGATACAAGCGCTTCAGCTGTAATTTTTTGTCCATCTGTGTTATTATTATAAGGATTTTGCCGCAAATTGGAGTGCTGTAGACGAAACTTTCAACAATGATGATAGTTTCGGTAAAAAATTGATGGTTTCAATTTATTTTTGAATGCTGCCAAAAAAAACATAAATCAAACCGCTAATGTTCCAAACGTTAAAATACAAAAAGCTTTCGAAACCGCGCGTTGAAAGAAACAAATAAATATACCTTCCATCTTCCTGAAGGTTATATAGTAACAGGTAAACCTGAAAACAAAACTATTGAAACCAAATTTGGAAAAATTTTCCAATAAAATATTGGTAGAAAAGAATACCGTTGTCTTTGAACTCGAATTTCAATTCAACGAAGGGAGATTTCAGGTTTCCGAATACAACGATTTTTGTGAATTCGCAGAACAGGTTGTTGCCGCCGATACAGCAATGTTTCAGCTTAGAAAGAAATAAAACATGATTGGGGGAGTTTTTTGAAGAAAAAGATTTACCGGTATTTGTATTTTAAAAATTGATAAGTTCAAGTTTAAATTTCGAATATGACTGGCAAAACCAAAATTTTAGCAGGTCATTATAAAAAAATTACGATAAAGCCTGAACTATATCTTTGTATAAACTTTCAACTTCTTCTAAACCTACCGATAATCGAATAGTTTTATCGGAAACATTCATTTGCCTACGAACTTCGGAAGAGAAATTTCCAAAAATTGTACTTGCAGGATGTATAGCAAGTGTTTTATTGTCGAACAAATTAGTGGCTCTCTTAATAAGTTTAAGTTTGTTTAGAAACCTGAAACATACCTCACGGGATGCGAGATCAAATGTAAGCATTGCACCCGGATTTTTACCAAACTGAGTTAAAGATATGTGATAAAATTTATTTTCTGGCAAACCAGTATAATTAACCGATTCAATTTCGGTAACAGTCTTCAATTTTTCGGCTAACTCAAAACATGAAGCAGTTGACTTTTGATAACGTAACGACATGGTTTCAAGTCCAAGGGTTTGCATATACGCAACCTGCGGAGTCATATAAGCCCCAAGATTTCGGTGAATTTCTTTTCGCAGTTTCGCAGTAAATGCTCCATTTCCAAAATCATTTGCCAAAGCGGATAATCTTGAGGAATTTTGCCAATCGAAAGTAGCATAATCAATTATCAATCCGCCAAGGCTTGTGGCGCCTCCCGAAATATACTTTGTGCTCGAAACAATTTCGATATCCACACCAAAGTCGCCGGCACGAAACGCGCAAAAAGGTATAATAGTGGTGTCAGCAATCAGCGGTACTTTTTTATCTTTTGTTATTTCAGAAATTGCTTTTAAGTCAGCTACTTCCATTTGCGGATTAGTGATAATTTCAAGAAAAACAGCACAGGTATTTTCATCGATGGTTGAAGAAATTTCTTCGGTATTTGTTAAATCGCAAAAACGTACGTGTACTCCGAAAGCCGCTAAAGTTGATGCAAAAAACGAATAGGTATTTCCAAACAAATGTCGGGAAGTTACTATGTTTTTTCCTGTTTGAGCAATGGCAAGAAACACATTTGATATGGCAGCCATGCCTGAATTGAGCGCGGTAACACTAAAAGCACCAGTAATTGCCTTAATTCTATCCTCGAAATACTGTACTGTTGGATTTGTAATTCGAGAATAAGCAAAATCGGCTGTTTTTCCGGTAAATGCCGCTTCCATTGCCTCTGCCGAATCGAACTCGTAAGCAGCACAATTGTAAACCGGCATGCTCAAAGCATTGTACGTATCCGGTTTTGGATAGGGAGTATGTAACAAGTCTGTTTCTGAAAACATTTTTTAAGAATAAAGAGCAAAGACAAAAGAATATAGACAAAATAACAGGAATCAAAAAACTTCTTAAAGTGAGGCAAACATGAAACCTGAAACGCGAAACACGAAACGCTTTTACCTTAACTGTGCCGACAATTTCTTTTCAAAATTGCCAATCATTTTTTTCATGATGGCATCAATCTGGTCGTCGGTTAGTGTTTTTGTGTCATCGCGAAGCACAAAATTAACCGCGTACGATTTTTTCGCTGGATCGATATTTTTACCTTCGTAAACATCGAATAACGTAACTTTGCGTAAAAGTTTCGGTTCTGTTTCGTAAGCAATTTTCTCAATTTCGGCAAAAGTTATTTGCTTGTCGATAAGAAGTGCCAAGTCGCGTTTAACTTCCGGGAACTTGGGCAACTCAGCATATCGAACGGTATTAACTCCGGCTTCTTCCAACAAATTAGCCCAATGAAAATCGGCATAATAAACTGTTTGTTCAATATCAAACCTTTTAAGAATTTGTCTTTTTACTATACCAAAGGTAACTAAGGTTTTTTTTCGAGGCGAAGAGATTGTCAATGCATCAGAAAATAAATCGCTTGTAGATTCTTCAATTCTTAATTTTTTCTCATTAATACCCAATCGTTGCAAGATATTAAGAACGTAAGCTTTAAGTTCGTAAACGCTCGATTTTTCCTGACTGTTTGTCCAGGATTGAGCCGTTTTATTTCCGGTAATCCACAATCCCAAATGATATTCTTCGGAATAGGCTTTCAGGATGTTTTCGTCTTTTTTGTTTTCAGCATTGTAAAAATAGCAATTCCCGAATTCGTAGAATTTCAAATCAGCATTACGGCGATTAATATTATGGCTGATATTTTCAAGACCTCCAAAAAGCAAAGTTTGACGCAATGCATCGAGATCAGCGCTTAAAGCATTGATAATTTTAACTGAATGCTCCGCAGGAAACGAACTTAACACTGTATAATAACTTCCTCTGGTAAGTGAATTATTTAGAATCTCGTTAAAGCCTTGTGCTGTAAGTTGTTCTGAAATAATATTTTGTAATTTATGACTATCGGGTTTTGAACTGTAACTTAATGTTGATACAAGATTATCACTGATTTCTACATTGTTGTAACCGTAAATTCGCAAAATATCTTCGATAACGTCCACGTCACGCTGTACATCAACACGATATGCCGGTATCTCCAATGTTAAACCTTCATCGTTTTTATCGATTATTTTCATTTCAAGAGCTGTAACGATAGTTTCAACGGTTTCTTTTTCAATTACTTTACCTATTAAACTGTTGATTTTTTTGTAAGTAACGTTCACTAATGCCGGTTTCATTTTTTCAGGATAGATATCAGAAATTTCGCTTGAAATTTCACCACCGGCCACTTCCTGAATCAATAAAGCGCAACGTTTCAGAGCATAAATCGTATTTTCAGGATCGCAACCACGTTCGAAACGGAACGAAGCATCGGTGTTTAAACCATGGCGACGAGCAGTTTTACGAATTGAAGTTGGATTGAAATACGCGCTTTCGAGAAATACATTCGTGGTATTTTCGGTAACACCCGATTCAGCACCACCGAAAACACCTCCAATACACATAGGCTCTGAGGCACTGCAAATCATTAAATCGTTTGCATTTAATTTTCGTTCTACCTCATCGAGCGTAATAAATGACGTTCCTTCGGGCATACATTTCACGTGAACTTCGCCTCCTTTAATTTTTGAAGCGTCGAATGCATGCAATGGATGTCCTAATTCGTGCAAAACGAAATTGGTAACGTCCACCACATTGTTTATAGGGCGTAAACCAATCGTCAGCAAAGCATTTTTCAGCCATTCAGGCGATTCGCCTACTTTTACTCCTGAAATGGTAACCGATGAATATCTGGGGCAAGCTTCGGGATTTTCTACCGTAACCGGAATCGTAAGCGTATTATTCTGAACTTTAAACGCTTCAACCGATGGTTTTGAAAGTTTTATTTCTTTATTTCTGATTGAAAAATACGCTGCCAAATCGCGTGCTACGCCGTAATGCGAAGCAGCATCAATACGATTTGGAGTAATGTCAACCTCAAAAACATAATCCGATTTAATTCCATAATAATCTTTGGCGAGTGTTCCGGGTATCGCAGAATCAGGCAAAACAATAATTCCTTCATGGCTTGTACCGATTCCGATTTCATCTTCCGCGCAAATCATACCGAACGATTCGACACCCCGAATTTTCGAACGTTTTATCTGAAAACTTTCTTCGCCTGAATATAAAGTTGTTCCAACAGTTGCTACCACCACTTTTTGCCCGGCAGCTACATTTGGTGCACCACATACTATTTGTAGAGGTTCATTTTGTCCAACATTAACTGTCGTAACATGCAAATGGTCGGAGTTTTCATGTTCGACGCACGTTAAAACTTCACCAATTAGAAGACCTTCGAGCCCTCCTTTTACGGTTTGAACTTCTTCGAAACCACCCACTTCAAGTCCAATCGAAGTTAGTATTGCCGATAACTCTACAGGAGCTACATCAATGTTTAAATATGTTTTGAGCCAGTTGTACGATATGTTCATAATTGAAAATAATATTTTTTAGAGTAAAAGTACGTTATTTTTGAGACGAATTCATGAATTTTAATGATATGAAAACATTTGGCTAAGAATTAAAATGTCATTGTACATTAAACCTTTTAATAGTAATGACAAATAAATTTGTAGAAAATTATTGTAAAGAAATATCTTCTAAATTAAAAGTATCTTTAACCTTGTATTTTCCATACGATTCACTTACAGTGCAACAATCTGAATAAGCATCGTGTACGAGAATGATAATTTGATTTTCGGCAACGGCTTCTCTTAAAAGTTTCTCTTTATCTTCCATTGCTGCAAGCGGATTAATATCGTAGGACGAGAGCCAAGCAACCGGAACATTCGCAGCAAGCGGAATGACATCGCCGGCATAAATAAAAGTCTTGTCGGGCGTATAAATATAAACTCCTAACTGCCCTATAGTATGTCCATTGAAAATTCTTAATTCAACTCTTTCACAAATAAACTGATTTTCTTTTACCAATTTCAGTTTGCCTGCATCAAAAATCGGTATTACATTTTCTTTAAAATATGAATCGCCCTCACGCACATTCGGATTAAGAAAGTTCTGCCACTGTGCCTCTCCTACCCAATGCGTAGCGTTAGGAAAAACCAATTCAACTGTTGTTTTATCGGAATTAAATTTAGTCGCACCACCACAGTGATCAAAATGTAAATGTGTAAAAATAACATCGGTTACATCCGCACATTTGTAACCAAGTTTTTGTAATTCATCCTCAAAATTTATTACACCTTTAAACTTGTAATACTTCAAATAATCAAGCTGTTTGTCTCCGGTACCGGTTTCAATAAGAATAAGTCTATCTCCGGTTTCAACCAGAATACAACGCATCGCAATGGTGCAATAATTTTCTTTATCGGCGGGATAACGTTTTTGCCAGACAACTTTTGGTACTACTCCAAATGCTGCCCCCCCATCCACATGAAAAGTACCTGCTATGATTTTATGTAATTTCATCGTCAACAATAATTGAATTTCGTAATTTTTTTGCCCCTGTTATGTTTGAAGGTTCAAAAAAGTGTATGAAAAAATCTAAAACAAAGGCAATGAAAATTATTTTGAATACCTGATGTCTGAAATTTTATTACCTTTGTGATTTAAAAAAACAAGTCGCAAAGTTACTCAAAATCATTTATCCCTGCAATATGCAAAGGGTTCATATTATTGGCATAGGAAATCCTTCCATGGAAGATTTGTCAATTGCCATTCATAAAAAGAACAACAACATTGTAAGTGGTTCGGATACAGATTTTTCCGAATCAACAGTTTTGCGTCTGAAAAAACACAACTTGTTGCCCGACAAACCGGGTTGGTTTCCTGAGAATATTGATAAAAGAATAAATGCTGTAATTACCGGAATAGATGTTACAGCTGACAATCCTGAGCTGACAAAAGCAAAAGAACTTGGGTTAAAAGTTTATTCATATCCTGAATATCTCTACACACAAACCCGCAGCAAAACCCGTATTGTAGTAAGTGGCAGCTATGGAAAGTCCACCATTGCAGCGATGATTTTACATGTACTGAAAAAACAAAGAATTGATGCAGACTATCTGATAGGAGCTTCGTTCAAAGGTTTTGAGCAACGTGTAAAATTAACTTATGATGCACGTGTTGCTGTGTTCGAAGGTAATGAAAGCCTGACTTCTCCAATTGATCAACAACCGAAATTTCATTGGTACAAACCACACATTGCTGTAATTACAGGGATTACATGGAATCATGCAAACTTATTTCCTACACCTGAAATTTATGCTGAACAGTTCAGTAAATTTATTGAATTGATGGAAATTCAGGGAAGACTAATTTATTTCGTTGGCGATAAATATCTTACCGAAATAGCTGAAAAATTACGTCGTGATATTGTTGCTTTTAACTATAATTTGCCGGAATATCAAATTATCGATGGCATAGTGCATATAAAATCACGAAAACAACTTTTTCCTGTTAAAATTTTTGGTGAACATAATTTACAAAATTTGAATGCAGCACGGCTTGCTTGCCGACAAGTAGGCGTTACCGATGAACAATTCTATTCTTCGCTCGCTGATTTCGAAGGATTGAGAAATCATCTTGAAGTAATTTTTAAATCAGATGATATTATTATCTACAGAGATATTGCCAATTCGCCTTCAAAACTAAAAGCATCGTTAAAAGCCATAAAAAATCAACACCCAAGTCTCCCACTAATAGCAATTTATGAATTGAACAATACCGGTAACTTTACCGACAATTATTTACCTTACTACACAGGCAGTCTGGCATTAGCTGAAACAGCATTTGTTTATGTAAACTCCGGAAAAATACCGGAAAATTCAAAAGAAACTTTCACCAATACTATTAGAAAAGCATTTGGAGGATATAATGTGAGTGTTTTTACTGAAATTAGTGAAATTCATAAAAAGTTATCAAATCTTGAAAACAACAAGTGTGTGTATTTATTAAACTGTAGCGATAAATTTCCGGTAATGGATTTAATTAATGTTGTGAGAAAAAAATAATTTTTTAAAAGCTAGAGATTATATTATAATGATAATAAACAACAAACAGGAATTATTAGACCGGCGTTATATGAAAATGGCTCGAATCTGGGCTGAAAATTCTTATTGTGAAAGACGAAAAGTGGGTGCATTGCTTGTAAAAAACAAAATGATTATTTCCGATGGTTACAATGGAACACCTTCAGGTTTTGAAAATAAATGTGAAGATGAAAACAACATGTCTAAACCCTACGTTCTGCATGCTGAAGCCAATGCCATTTCAAAAGTTGCCCGCTCACATAACAGCAGCGATGGAGCTACTATGTATGTAACAGCATCGCCATGTATTGAATGCGCCAAACTTATTATACAATCCGGTATAAAGAGGGTAGTTTACGGAGAAAATTACAGATTAACCGATGGAATTGAATTACTTGAACGAGCCGGAATTGAAGTTGTTTATCTCGAAAATATTTAAAAATAAAATTATCTAATCAGCTTAAATATCATAAATGAACAAACGTAACCTCACCCTTGTACTTCTGGTTCTATCATCGGTACTTGTTGGCTTGTTTCTTGGAAATTCAATTGCCCGTCGTGCACAAATTAGGAACGACAACACATTACTGAAAAATATTTTCAGTGTAAAACCAAAAAACAAAATTGGTGAAGTACTGAACCTTATCGACAAGCAATATGTAGATTCGGTAAACAGTGACAGCATTACCGAAGAATTAATGATTGACTTGATAGCCAAACTCGATCCTCACTCGGTATATATACCTGCAAAAGACCTTGAAGTTGTAAACAGTGAACTCGAAGGAAGTTTTACAGGTATTGGCGTTCAATTTAACATACAAAATGATACTGTAATGATAATTTCAGTTATCAGTGGCGGTCCATCTGAAAAAGTAGGATTACTTGCCGGAGACCGCATAATTACTGTGAACGATACAGCTTTTACCGGTAAAAGTATTACCAACGAACGGGTAATGAAAAAACTTCGGGGACCTGCCAAAACCAAAGTAACTCTCGGTATAAAACGAAACGGTACTCCTGAAATTCTCAAATTTACTATCACACGTGGCGATATACCTGTAAATTCTGTAGACATTGCTTATATGATTGATAAAGAAACAGGATTGATTAAGGTAAATAAATTTGCAACTACTACTTATTCTGAATTTCTTAATGCTATTGCGAATTTACGAGCAAAAGGTGCACGAAAATATATCATTGATTTACGCGAAAATAGCGGTGGTTTAATGGACCAAGCTATCAATATGGTTAATGAATTTCTGCCCGCTGACGAACTAATAGTTTATGCACAAGGCAAAGCCTATCCACGCTTCGATGCAAAATCGGATGGAAAAGGAAGTTGCATAAAAAATCCTGTTATTGTACTTATTGATGAGTTTTCAGCTTCGGCAAGCGAAATTTTTGCAGGTGCAATTCAGGATAATGATCGGGGATTGATAATTGGAAGACGGTCATTTGGGAAAGGATTAGTGCAACAACAAATGCCTCTTTCCGATGGCTCGGCTTTGCGTCTGACAGTAGCAAGATACTATACTCCTTCAGGAAGAAGTATTCAGAAACCTTACCAGCGAGGGAAATCTGAAGACTATGACCGCGAATTAATGGAACGTTTTCTGCACGGTGAGTTTTTCTCCGTTGATAGCATTCACAATTCCGACTCTTTAGTGTATAAAACAAAACGTGGAAGAAAAGTATTTGGCGGAGGTGGTATAATGCCTGATATTTTTGTTGCCCGCGACACCAGTGAGTATTCTTCATATTTGACCAAAATTATCAACTATGGTTATCTATATCAGTTCGCGTTCAAATATACAGATCAAAACAGAGATAAACTGAAAAGTTTTAAAAACTGGCAGGAAATGAAAAACTATCTCGAAAAACAGAATTTACTTGCCGACTTTGTCAATTTTGCTGAAACAAAAGGAGTTAAATCAAGCACTTCCGATTTAAATATTTCAAAAAATTACATTCTTCATCTTTTGAATGCATACATTACGCGGAACATATTGGGCGACGAAGGTTTTTATCCGCTTTATTTCCAGCGTGATGAAACTGTACTCAGAGCATTGGAAGAAATCAAAAAAATAAAATAACACTGAATAAAAATAAACAGCCGGCAAAAAAATCAACCGGCTGTTTTTTTTAAATATTAATGAGTTTACCAATTGAGAATAACCTTACCGCACTGACCACTTTCCATTATATCAAAACCTTTCTGAAACTCATCAATGCTGAAACGATGCGTTATAACAGGCGATAAATCAATACCGGTAATCAGCATTTGTTCCATCTGATACCATGTTTCCCACATTTCACGCCCGTAAATTCCTTTCAAAGTAAGCGCTTTGAAAATAATTTTATCCCACTGAACTCCGGTTGAATTTGGTAAAATTCCAAGCAATGCAATCTTTGAACCATTATACATATTTTCAATCATGTTGTTAAAAGCTTTAGGTGACCCTGACATTTCAAGTCCGATGTCGAAGCCAACCATGTGTAATTCTTTCATTGCTCCCTCAATGGTTTCACCTTTCGAAGGATTTACTGTAAGAGTTGCTCCCATTTTTTTGGCAATTTCGAGTCTGTAATCGCTCAAATCGCTTACAACAATATTTCGTGCTCCAGCAAAACGGCAAATTGCAGTTGCCATTGTACCAATTAAACCTGCTCCGGTAATCAGCACATCTTCTCCAATCAATGGAAACGAAAGTGCAGTATGAGTAGCATTACCGAAAGGATCCATGATTGCTGCCATTTCATCTGAAATTCTATGGTCAAGTTTAACAACATTTTGGGCAGGCAAAGATAGATATTCAGCAAATGCTCCATCACGGTTTACACCAATCCCGATAGTGTTTTCGCATACATGTAACTTTCCGCGTCGGCAATTACGGCAATGTCCGCAAGCTATATGTCCTTCACCCGTTACACGATCACCAATGTGAATATTTCTCACACCTCGCCCTTTGTCCACAATTTCCCCAACATATTCATGGCCTATTGTCATAGGAGTCTTAATTGTTCGCTGCGACCATTCATCCCATTTATAAATATGCAAATCGGTACCACAAATCGCAGTTTTTTTTATTTTAATTAATACATCGTTTATACCAACGTGTGGCATTGGTATTTCTTCCAACCATATTCCTTTTTCCGGTCGAACTTTTACAAGTGCTTTCATCGTTTTTGTTTTTGGTTTTTATATTTTTAAATTTGACTTTTTCTATTTTCTAATGTTAGAGAAAATCCATCAGTAATGCTTTTGAACAATATATTCAATAATATCCATTTCAATTTCAAATATCTTTAGATATAAAAATGTCCTAAATAATAAATAAAGGTTTTCTAAAATTTATTGTATTAGAATATTCTTTAGTTTTTGTTTGTTACCATTAAACAAGTTAAAATCAACATAACCTGAAATTCCTGCAATTTTAAACTTATCAGTAGTTTGCCAGAAAAGCCATTTATTAGTGGGTTGTCGCCGATAATCGCAAATCCATAAATGATAATTTATTTTAATTTCGTTTTTTAGATATTGTTTGTAAAAATCGTAATCGCAATAAATAATTGGTTTATAACCTGTCGATTTTGTAACTGCAGCAAGAAAATCTTTAATTTCTTTTGTTACTTTTTTATCACGAGGCATTTTTTTTCGATATTCCACGTCGAGTACAGGAGGTAAATCACCTTTTCTAAAACGTGCAACCGAAAGAAAATGTTTAGCTTGAGCTTTCCCAGTACTTTTATAGGAGAAAAAATGATATGAACCAACTATAATTCCATGCTTCCGTGCATTTTGATAATGTTCACGATAATTACGGTCATTATGTGTTGCACCTTCAGTAGCTTTAAAAAAAATAAAATAAGGTTTCTCCTTTTTCAGTTTTTCCCAATTAATATCCCCTTGATGATGTGAAAGATCTATACCCCAAACTTTACCTTCAGCTTTTATTTTACTTATGCTGACTTTACGGTAATTTTCTGAAACGATAGAAAAGGATAATGTAAAAAATAGAATTAAAAAATAGATTTTCTTCGATAAACTCATTAAATCAACGTATTACAATTATATTTTGGATTTATTTACATTATTCAAAATTAACTTATTTGATTTAATTTTTGACATAATAATGCAATATATTTCACCAAATAAACAATTAATTTAACTTACAGATTCGAAAAATATCATATTTTTACTGTCAATTATCTATCAAAAAGTTTTATGAAAAAATATTCTTTCTTTTTAATTTTTCTTTTATCATTTTCAGCAGTTTACAGTCAGGAAAATAATAAGGACACCATATTTCAATCGAGAGGAAATCCTGTATTCAGGCATAAATATACTGCCGATCCTGCGGCACTTGTTCATAACAATCGTTTATACATTTTTACCGGACAGGATATTTGCCCTCCCCGTGAAAACCGTTATGTTATGCCTAACTGGCTTGTTTTTTCAACCGAAGATATGAAAACCTGGACTGAACATCCCATACCTTTGCGTGCAAATGATTTTGAATGGGCTTCGGGCGATGCTTGGGCGTCGCAGGTAATTGAACGTAACGGTAAATTTTACTGGTATGTCACCGTAAGTCACAAAACCATACATGGAAAAGCTATTGGAGTGGCAGTAGCCGACCGACCGGAAGGACCCTTTAAAGATGCTCGAGGTTCAGCATTGATAACTAATGACCTTACAACTCAATTTACAAAAATAAGCTGGGAAGATATTGATCCAACAGTATTTATCGACAATGATGGTCAGGCATACATGTTTTGGGGTAATACGCAATGCTATTATATTAAACTTAAAGAAAATATGATTGATACTATCGGGCCGATTGTTCCTGTTTTAGGACTCCCACGTTACACCGAAGCACCATGGATTCATAAACATAAAGGTTGGTATTATCTTTCGTATGCCTCGGAATTTCCCGAAAAAATAGTTTATGCCATGAGTCGAAAAATTACCGGACCATGGAAGTTCAAAGGAATTCTGAACGAAATCGCAGGAAATTCGAATACTAATCATCAGTCAATAATTAAGTTTAAAGGAAAATGGTATTTTGTTTACCATAATGGAGGCGCCAATGTAGATGGAGGAAGTTACCGACGCTCAGTTTGTATCGACCGTTTGTATTACAACAAAAATGGAACTATCAAACGGGTAATTATGACTACCGAAGGTGTAAAATAAACACAAAAAAAGCTGCTCCATCCGGAACAGCTTTTCTCCTTAAATTGTAAAATATTACTGAATACTAATTTTCAACACATCATTTATACCTTGTGGACGTACAAGATAAACTCCTTTAGGAAAATTTGAAGTACTAATGTTTGTATTTGAAGAAGCTACCAGCTTACCTAAAACATTGTAAACTTCCACATTCAAGTTTTTATTATTCAGAATTTCCTTACCGTTGAAAGAAATGTCTCTTTTTAAAAGTGCATTATTTGTACCGCTTGTAATTACATTTGTAGCCGATACATAGTAGTAGTTAATTCCACTTGATCTTGAATAAAAATAAAGTTTGGTTGCTGGTCCGTTATAATTATAAGTGTAAGTAATTGCAGAACTTCCTCCTATATTAACAATCGAGTCAAGAACAGTTTCACCTTCGTTTACAATGATTAATGTTCTTGTTGATGTACTATTTGAAGAAATCATCCCAAATTTGACTTCACTATTTCCTGCCACATTAATGCTTAAATACCGTGTGGTAGGAATTTTTGAAGGAGCAACAGGTGCGCCTCCTCCACCACTTTGCAGTCTTGTACAATATTCAACTCCATCAATTATTTTCTTGTTTGCAGTTAATCCAGTCCAATTAGTAACACCATCAGTTCCAATTGTTAAACCGTTAACAGTAAATGTAGAAGTAAATGTAACAGTGGGTGATGTTGACCCACAAGTAGCTCCTGAAGATCCAAAAGGAGCTTCACTAAAATTCCATACAGTTTGTCCAAAACCGAAAACTGTAGTAACTAGGGCAAAAAAAAGTAATGTTTTTTTCATATTCTTTAAAATTTTAAATTTAAAAATTTTGTTTTTCAAAGATACTTCAAAAAACAATCCTGTATATGTGCCGATCGTTCAGAAAATGTGTAAAAATTGACGCAAATATACTCAATCAACAAAATTTAAAAAGAAATTACGGTTATTTGCAAATTTGGTTCAAATATATTTCGATATTCGTATAATTTTTGTCAAGTGTAAATAAATTTCCATCTGAAGCATCCTTCTTATTCAGTTTATGTTTATTTTCCCACCAATCAGGCATACCATCGCCATCAGTATCAGGTTTAATTTCTGTTGATTTAAAAGAATAGACAGGCCATCCACCCACATCTTTTTGGCTGTCGATAATACCGTTGGTGCTACCATTTGAGCCTGTGTATGTATAAGTACCTTTTTTTACTTCATTGACAATACGCTTGTCAATTGCATCTCGCACAATTGAAGCGCCTGAAAATTTCAAAACATTAGAGTAAGCCTCCTGAGCACTTTGTGTGTTAATAATCCCATGTTGAAATGGAACTGAAACCCGGCAAATTTCAGGATTAACACCTTCAGGAATATGTACACCCTTCCAATTATCTTTGGTTACTTCATCATACCCATCAACATAATTATCCGCAATAAAATACTTACCAAAACCCGGAGGAGAAACTTCAGGATTCTGATCCATATCAATACTTGTAATACGAGATTTTACTGATTTTTTTGTAGCCGGACCAGCTTTGAAATAATTTGCTACAATATTATATTTACCGCTTTCGCCACCATAAGAACTATTACTTCCCCAATTGTAAATCACATTATTTCTAAAATCTACTCTGTCTTCATCAAGAAGACTCCGATAACCTAACCCAGAACGTTTGTAACCATTAAAACGTGGATTGCGACTATCGTGATGCGCAAGCAAATTATGATGAAAAGTGGCATTTTTACCTCCCCAGATGCCACCAAAACCATGCGAACCTTTTTTATGAATTGAATTACGTAAACTTTCAGAAATGATAGACCATTGTAGTGTAAAATTTTCATTATCGTAGAACGAAGCACACTCATCTGTACTCCAACTCATAGAACAATGATCGATTATTACATTTTTAGTTCCGTTTGCCTTCAATGCATCATCCTGCACCATATTTTCATCTCCCATTCTAAAACGTAAATATCGCATAATTACATTGTCAGCGCCTATAATTACAGGGTAGCCCTTTATGGTAATTCCATCTCCGGGGGCTGATTGTCCGGCAATTGTTACATCACCTTTTGAGATTTTTAATTCCGATTTTAAGTCGATAATTCCAGCGATTTTAAACATAATAATTTTGGGACTTCGCTGTCCTATCGCCCAGCGAAGTGAACCTTTTACTTCCTTATCATCTTCAAGCGATGTTACATAAACAATTTGTCCACCTCGTCCACCTGTAGCAAAGGCACCTCCACCTTCAGCTCCGGGAAACGCAGGAATTTGAGAAGTTTGAGATGATAAATTCGAGAAAATCAGAAATGTAAATAATGTTTTAACGAAGAGATATCTGTTCATCTAATTAATTTTTTGAAACTGTAATACTAAATTTAAAAATAAAATACATCAAAAATCAAGCCTAAAAAATCCCGCCAACAATTCTGAAAGCGGGATTTACTTTTTCTCCTTTCTTAGGGGTTAGATGGCAATCTTACTTATTCTTTTCCACCCAAACACGGGCATTTACAAATGCTTCTACCCACGGAGTAATTTGATCGCTGTTTTTACGATCGGCAGGATAATGCGCACATTGCCATGGGAAAATGGCACGTTCGGGGTGCGGCATCATAGCCAGGTGGCGACCGTCGTTCGAGCAAATACCTGCAACAGCATAGTCAGAACCGTTAGGATTGGCAGGATATTCGGCATACGAGTATTTGGCGATTACGTTATAATTGTTTTCTGCTTTTGGCAGATAGAATTTTCCTTCACCGTGTGCTACCCATACACCGAGTTTGCTTCCACTGAGCGAACCAAGCATTACCGAATTATTTTCAGGAATAGTCAAACCCACAAACTGCGACTCGAATTTGTGCGAATCGTTATGCAACATGCGTGGTTGAACATCGTGTTCGGGAGTAATGACACCCAATTCCACCATTAACTGACAACCATTACAGATACCCAAACTCAGGGTGTCGTTGCGTTTGTAGAAGTTATCCAATGCCAATTTGGCTTTTTCGTTGAAGAGGAATCCACCTGCCCATCCTTTGGCTGAACCCAATACGTCGGAGTTGGAGAATCCCCCGCAGAATACAATCATGTTCACATCCTCCAGCGTTTCGCGTCCGCTGGCAAGGTCGGTCATGTGCACGTCTTTCACGTCGAAACCTGCCAGATACAATGCGTAAGCCATTTCACGCTCGCCATTGGTTCCTTTTTCGCGGATAATGGCTGCTTTTACGCCACTTGGCTGACGATCCTGTGAAATGCCGAATTGCGAGAATTTACCTTTGAACGTTGCGTTGAAAGCAAATTCAAGCGGTTGTTTTTTGTAGTTGGCATAACGAGCCTGCGCACATACATCACCACTTTGTTTACGGTCGAGTAAATACGAAGGTTTAAACCAAAGGTCACGCAGATCATTAATAGAAAACGTATAAGCTACTTTTTTACGACTGATTTCCAATCGGCGTTCTGCAATCGGAGTAGCAATACGTGCAAAACCAATACCATTATCGATTAGGATTTTCTCAACAGCTTTGCGGTCTTTTACCTGAATTAATACACCCGGATTTTCAGCAAACAGCATGGTTAACAATGAATTTTCGGAAATATAATCCAGATTTACTTTCAGACCACCTTCTGCATTTCCAAAACACATTTCCAGCAAAGCAGTAATCATACCACCTTCCGAAATATCGTGTCCGGCCAGAATCAGATTTTTGTCAATCATTTCCTGAATGCTTTCGAAAGCAGCTTTAAAGTACTCAGCATCCTGTACTGTTGGAACCTCGTCGCCGATTTTATTCAACGTTTGAGCCAGTACCGAACCTCCTAATTTATGTTTGTCGAACGAGAAATCGATATAATAGACAACCGTCTTTTCATCGTTTATCAAAACGGGCGATACTACTTTCTTAACGTCAGTAACTTCAGCAGCTGCCGAAATAATCACTGTGCCGGGTGAAAATACTTTATCGTCTCCATATTTCTGCGTCATCGAAAGGGAGTCTTTTCCGGTTGGGATATTGATGCCCAACGAGCAGGCAAAATCCGAACAGGCTTCCACTGCTTTGTATAAACGGGCATCTTCACCCGGATTTTTACAAGGCCACATCCAGTTGGCACTTAGCGATACGCTGTCGATACCATCTTTGAGTGGAGCCCACACGATATTGGTCAATGCTTCGGCGATGGCCATAACAGAACCGGCTTCCGGATTAGCTAAAGCCACCAGCGGTGCATGTCCGATAGAAGTGGCAATTCCACTTGTCCCGCGAAAATCAAGCGCAACTACACCCAAGTCGTTCAATGGCAACTGGATTTCACCTGCACATTGCTGACGGGCAATTTTTCCGGTTACAGAGCGGTCCACCTTGTTCGTTAACCAGTCTTTACAAGCCACTGATTCTACCTGAAGGACATTTTCGATATAAGATTGCAGTTTTTCTTCCGAAATTTCGGGAGCAGCATAAGTTTCATCAATGGAGTTGTCGGTGATAACCGTGCGTGGCGGTTTTCCGAAGAAATATTCCAGTTTCAGATCGATTGGTTTTTCTCCGTCTTTCTGTTCGAATACAAAATCCATATCGCCTGTTGTTTCGCCCACTACATAAAATGGTGAACGTTCGCGTTCGGCTATGGTACGTACACGTTCAATATCGTGTTCTTTCAACAACAGACCCATTCGTTCCTGACTTTCGTTACCAATAATTTCTTTGGCACTTAAAGTAGGATCGCCAATGGGTAGTGCATTTACATTAATTTTTCCCCCGGTAGTTTCTACAAGTTCAGATAAACAGTTTAAATGTCCCCCGGCACCATGATCGTGAATTGAAACGATTGGATTATTATCTGATTCGGCAAGTGTGCGAATTACATTAGCAACACGTTTTTGCATTTCAGGATTAGCGCGCTGTACTGCATTTAATTCTACAGCGTTATCGTAATGACCTGTTTCTACAGAAGAAACTGCTCCACCACCCATACCAATGCGGTAGTTGTCGCCACCCATTACCACTACTTTTTCGCCCGGTTCGGGAGTCCCTTTCAGGGCATCTTTCAGTTTGCCGAAACCAACACCTCCGGCCAGCATGATGACTTTATCGTAACCGAATTTCTTGTTGTTTTCTTCGTGTTCGAAGGTCAACAATGATCCGCAGATAAGTGGCTGACCAAACTTATTACCAAAATCGGATGCACCGTTCGAAGCTTTAATCAGAATCTGTTCAGGAGTTTGATACAACCATTTTCGGGGTGCAATATTATTTTCCCAGCTACGACTTTTATCGTTGCGGGCATAAGATGTCATATAAACAGCTGTTCCGGCAATCGGTAAGCTGGCTTTACCACCGCCCAGACGGTCGCGGATTTCACCTCCTGTACCGGTTGCAGCGCCATTGAATGGCTCTACGGTAGTAGGAAAGTTATGTGTTTCGGCTTTCAGCGAAATAACCGATTCGATTTCTTTTGTTTGGAAATAATCGGGTTTGTCGCCGCTGGCAGGAGCAAATTGCTCTATTTTTGGCCCGGCGTTAAAAGCTACATTATCTTTATATGCTGAAACAAGTTTGTTTGGATTTTCTTCAGAAGTTTTTTTGATAAGTTTAAAGAGAGAAAGTTCTTTTTCTTCTCCATCAATGATAAATTTACCGTTGAAAATTTTATGACGACAATGTTCAGAATTTACTTGCGAAAATCCAAAAACTTCACTATCGGTAAGTTTACGACCTATTTTTTCACTCACCTCGTTGAGATATTCAATTTCATCGGAGCTAAGTGCCAGCCCTTCTTTTTCGTTGTAAGCAGCAATATCATCAATATAAAGAATAGGCTCAGGTTGTTTATTAATTGTAAAAATATCCTGATTCAGATTGGTATAAATACGTTCCAGCATGGGGTCATATTCAAGAGCACCCTGTACTGATGGAGTATGCGGTAACAAACGGAACTCTTCAATACGAAGAATGCCGCTAATACCCATATTCTGAGTGATTTCAACGGCATTGGTACTCCATGGAGTAATCATTTCGCGACGTGGACCTATGAAGTTTCCTTCAACTATGGTCTGATTTATTAACTTCGCTTCGCTGAAAAGCCATTCTAACTTTCGTATATCGTTATCAAACAAATTGCTGAAAGTTTGCACTGCATAAACATGTTGGGCGGGTGTACGAAAAAAATGAATCATTAGATTAATCTGTTTTAGGAATGTAAAATCAAAACTTATAATGATTGATTATCAACACAATAAGTTTTATAATCGCGACTATTTTAACTTCGGCAAAGATAATGAAAATTTGTAGTGCCTGAAAGTGCGATATGAAAGAATCTGAAATGATTTTTAAAAATGAAAAGAGATTAACAGGCAAAGTACCCGATAATCTCTTTAATAAAAGATTTACCTTAAAAAAACTGTATAATTTTAATTTGATGGAACCTCTATTTCAGGTTTTCTAATTTCTATTCTTTTTTCAATACGTCTTTCCATTCTGTCATTTCTAAATCTACCATTTTCCCGCATCTGAAGCTGTCTTGCCATATTTTTTTCAAAACGCTCTTTTCGTTCTGCTCTTTTTTCCTGTAATGCTTTGTACTTCTCAGGTCCAAGTATCTTTTCCATTTCAGCCTCATTTGCTTTGCGCTGTTCTTCCATTTTACTCATTTGTTTTTCGCGCAATTTTTTCATTTCAGCCTGATGTTCTTCACGTTGCTTGTCCTGTTTTTCGAACAAAGCCTGAAGTTTATCCCGTTGTACATCGGTTAGCTCCAAATCTACTGCCAAATGACCGGCACGTTTTTTCGGAGATAATTGTTCTTTCATTTCTTCTCTCTGATCTTCACGAAATTCCTTTCCTATTTCGTATTTTTTTTCAATTAACCTGTTTTGAGAAAAAAGAGAATTGCTAAAAGCAAATAAAGTTACCATTAGAAATAAACCAATCTTTTTCATGACCTTAAAAATTAAAATGTTACTAAATTTTTATTGTTTTATTGATTTGACAAAGCCGAAACTTCCAGGTTTAAATCTACCTTTATTTTTTTCAAAATTTAACAGAAAAAAGCCTTGACATTCTTTACAAGAATAAAAAGGCTTTACTTTTGTTGTATGAAAATGCAACTCTATTTACCAAAAAACCATTTATGTAATTCTCCGTAATGTTTTTTATAAAGTTTAAAGCTATCTTCAATAATTTCCATTGCCGTTGTTTTGTCGAAGAACTTTTCAACCACAACGGTTTTATTTTCGAGTTTTGTATAATCCTCAAAAAAACTCATTGTCTCCTGAATCATGTGCGGAGGTAAATCAGAAACATCATTATAGTGATTAACACTCGGATCGCCGGCAGCCACAGCAATAATTTTATCGTCAGCTTCGCCGTTATCGAGCATACGCATAACGCCAATAACTTTTGCTTCAACGATGCAAAGTGGCACAACTTCAATGCGTGAAAGTATCATGATATCAAGCGGGTCTTTGTCATCGCAGTAAGTCTGAGGGATAAATCCGTAGTTGTGTGGATAATAAACTGATGAATACAGAACTCTGTCGAGGCGTAAAAGTCCGCTTTCCTTATCAAGTTCGTATTTTGCACGGTTACCTTTTGGAATTTCAATAATTCCTTTCACAACATCCGGTTTATCGGTATGTGGCACAACCTGATGCCATGGATTAAAATTGCTTCTCATAAAATCTGTTCAGTATGATTTTTGGTGTTTACTTCTTTGGGTGAAATTATTCTTTCAATTATACCATTTTCATCAATAATGAATGTGGTTCGATTCATACCCATATATTTGCGTCCGTACATGGATTTTTCGCCCCAAGTGCCAAAAATTTCAGAAAGTTTAGTATCCACATCTGCTATCAGGTTGAATGGCAGATTTTGCTTTTCGATAAATTTTTTGTGTGATGAAGCACTGTCGGCACTGACGCCAACTATTTCGTACCCAGCTTTGCGCAACTGATCATAACCATCGCGTAAACTGCATGCTTGTGCTGTACACCCGGGAGTATTGTCCTTAGGGTAAAAGTATAAAACAAGTTTCTTCCCTGAGAAATCTGACAAACGAATTTCTTTACCATCCTGATTAAGCCCAAGAATTTCAGGGGCTTTATCGCCTTTTTGTAGTGCCATATTGATGTTATGTATTTAGAAATTTATTAAAATAAGAAAATTTAACGAATCCTCTATTCCAAATTTCTGATTTAAACACATTAGCAATAAGATAGTTTATGAATTATCAAAATTATTTGAACAGAAAATTCAATGTGTAAATTTAAGAAAAAGATTTAAGTTTATATTGAAACAGAAAATAAATTATTCATGCAATCTTTTTTATCTTTGCAGTGCTTGTAAAAATTTACGTTCAAACAACATTTTGTCCAAGTTAAAGTTTTAGAGTTTTTTGTAGACTATAAAGATCAAAATAATTTCTTGATTAATAAAATAAAACAAGTATGCTATCTTATCTCAACCACCGTAGAACAATACGCAAATACACTGAACAAAACATTTCAGACAAATTAATGCATGAACTACTCGGAGCAGCTGCTCAGGCATCGAATACCGGTAATATGCAGGCTTACAGCGTAATAGTTACAACTGATCCCATAATTAAACAACAGTTAGCCCCGGCACATTTTAATCAGCCAATGGTTATACAGGCTCCGGCAATTCTTACCTTTTGTGCTGATTTTAACCGCTTTAGTAAATGGTGTTTACAGCGCAAAGCTGAACCGGGATATAATAATTTTCAGTCATTTATGGCGGCAGCCATTGATGCGATAATATTTGCACAAACTTTTGCGGTGGCTGCTGAGAGTAAAGGATTGGGAATATGTTATCTTGGCACTGCCACTTACAATGCAGGGGAAATAATTGATATTCTAAATTTACCAAAACTGGTAGTTCCGGTAACCGCAATTACTGTTGGATATCCTTCAGAAAATCCTCCTGTTACAGACAGACTTCCTTTGGAAGCGGTTGTTCATCATGAAAAATACCACGATTTTTCATCGGAAAAAATCAACGACTTGTATCAGGAAAAAGAACGATTAGAATTTTATAAAAACTTTGTTACCGAAAATAAAAAAGAAACATTAGCACAGGTTTTTACGGATATTCGTTACACAAAAAAGAACAATGAGTTCTTCTCCGAAAAATATTTAGAGGTTCTAAAAAAGCAATGTTTTCTTGAATAATTATTTTAATTTTCACTTTAATTCTACTTTGACAGATTTGATATTAAAATCCTATACAATAAATTCCGCAGGAATTAATTCGTTTAATTCGTTGACAAAATTCTTAATAATGATGTTTTATTTTTTTTCTAAAAAGATTTTTTCCAAGTTACAATTTTAATCTGTCAAAGTAGCATTAATAAATCTTCAAAAACTTAACTTTTGAGGATTTAATTCCAGTTATAACTTTTTTGGACTAGAAGAAACTTTTTCTTAATAAACTTACAAGAAAATGGGAAACAGGATATTATCCGCTGAAGAGGCAACAGAATTAATTCAAATTCTAAAAAAACGATTTGAGAAAAACATAAATCGTCATAAAGAACATGACTGGAATAAAATTCAGCAAAGACTTGAGAATAATCCCCCAAAATTATGGTCACTAAAGGAAATGGAACGTACCGGTGGAGAACCTGATGTAGTTGAAATCGGAGAAAATTCAGATGCGATTATTTTTGTTGACTGCTCTGCTGAAACACCAAAAGAACGCAGAAGTATTTGTTATGACCATGAAGCTCTGGAAAAAAGAAAAGACTTTAAACCAGCCAACAGCGCTGTAAATATGGCAAAGGAAATGGGAATAGAACTTTTAAATGAAAACCAGTACAGAGCTTTACAAATGTTTGGCAACTTCGACACAAAAACTTCAAGCTGGATAAAAACCCCCGAAGAAATTCGCAAACTTGGTGGAGCACTTTTCTGCGACCGCCGTTATAACCATGTATTTACGTATCATAATGGTGCAGAATCCTATTATGCGGTAAGAGGCTTTAGAGGTTTATTACGAGTTTGAATTTTCGATCATCTTAACCAATAATCCTATTTCGGAAAAAAAGCAAAGATACTCAATTGTGATCTTATAAAATTTCAAGAACACTTTCAGAGTATCTCTGCACAAATTTAAAAAACTACATTTTTACTTCACATTTACAGCAACTCTAATATCATTCGCTTTATTCTTCAAACTTACTAAATAAATACCTGAAGCAGCAACAGTATAAGTGCGAATATTCGAAGTAAGATTTTCTTCAATTATTTTTCTTCCGCTAATGTCAAATATACAAAGTTGAGAATCATTGTTTAAATCGCCTTTATAATGCACAGTAATGTTGTTCTTTTCAGAAGAATGAACATACATAACATTTTGAGTATCTTGTTCATTTAGACCGGTAGTTATTGAATTAGCTTTAAGAATTAAACTAAACCTGTCCGATGAATCTATTATTCCTGAACTGAATTCATAAACATCATTCGTCGTTAGAATTGTTTGGGTATTTGCCACTTTATCTATAAGAATTATGTTTATTGCCTTATCGATACCTGAAGTTTCTGAAAGATTTATACTAAAATTCCCTGCTTCACGGGCAATAAAACCAATCGGAATTTCAGTATTTAATGCAATTTCACTTAAACCATTGATAACTACTTTCTCTTTCCCTGCTACTGTGTAAATTTCAGGAACTGCACGATTGTTGTTCATCATTTTTGGAGAATCGTATTCATCAAAGTTAGCTGAGGCGGCGGGATGACTATAAATTACTGCCTGATCTGAGTTAACACCATTTGAAACATTTATTCTAATAACACTTCTATTGATTGAAGTTGCCTTATTAATTTTGAATTTATTTTGCGTATCATCTATATGACTTCTCATAGTGTTATTCACTGAATAAGAAGCTGTTGATTTTCCTTCTTTCACACGTACCCAGTAAGCCTGCATTGGTGGGATAAGATTTGTAACAAGTGTAACCCCATTGTTGGTACTTATAGGTCCTGACGAATTATAAGTATCAAAAGTATAAGCTCCGGCTGAGGTTTTTGTTCTATACCACATGGTTGTTAACAAATCTGTATTGGCAGCCGAAACTTTATCCCAATCAAGATAAGAAGGATACGGATTCCCTACAAGATTAAATCCGCTACTTGCTACTAAAGGCGTTCTGGTTAGCGTAATTGATTTAGACCCTGAATTAAATTGTCCGTCGAAGGAAACTTTTCCGGTAGAAGTAGTAGCAACTGAAATATAACCTAAAAGTGGCGTAAGCATATTCGTTGCAGGTTTTAACCAATTAGCAGTAGGTTCATAATAGTAACGAATGTATTGCGCTGTACTCAAAGCAAAAGTATCGCAATTGCTAACCGGAGTTGTAATATACCAATTACGACCGGCTGCTAAATACTGTTCAACGGTTCCGCTTACAACAGGGGGAATTTCTGATAAATTTTCGTCAACATAAGTTCCGGTTCCAGTTTCATCACTTTCTATATAAACTCTATTTGCATTTAAAGTGTTTCCATTTGTCAACGTAAGTTTACCCCCTGGTTTTACCCAAATATTATTCAATGTAGAAGTTTGATTAACATTGAAATGCCCGCCATTATATACTATAACGTCCGAACCTGAAGTAACTCCCTGAACACTTTGTTCATTGGTAACATTATATAATGCAACAGTAGTAAACGTCACTTCCTGTCCATAACTTGTTCCCATTTGGTTGGTAGCATAAGATTTCAGGTAATAAGTGGTATTGGGTGTTAAACCGGTTAATTCTGAAGTAAATGCTCCGGTAACAGTTGCATTACCTTTCGATGTTTTTGAATTGTTTATTGTAGGATTTGGCTGAGTGCTCCAGCAATGTCCATAATCAGTAGCGTTGGGTAAACCAAGTGATATTAAATTACCGTTCGCTGTAACAGTTGTACTTGCCAAATTAGTTACATTTTGTGTTGTTACTACAGAAGGTGATGGCGATGCTTCGGTAAGCGTAAATGTAATTAAATTATTGCCAACAGGATCAAATCTTTTCCATCCTGCATCGTAATAATAAACACCAATTAAATATTGTCCCGGATCAAGATCGATATTTCCGCTGAAAGTTATATTTTTTGTACTTCCATTTTCAATAATTATATTCTGATATCCAAGATATGTTAAGGATGAACCTCCACCTACAGGAAAAACAAATGCAACTACAATTCCTTCAAAATATGTTCCGGTATTGCTTACACTTGCATTTAATACTGCATTATTCTTAGGTACGTTATTATTATTTGGAAAACTTATTGTCTGTGTAAGCGATAATACAGGTGCTCCTGTTGGCGTTGTCAAGACTGATACTGAAAGCGCCGTTCCAAGATAATTGTATGATGTGGTTTCCGGGTTATTATCCGGGTCATATAAAACTGATAATGAATACGAACCGGGAGCAACTGTTACTAAACCTGACAATTCAAGATTAACAGTTTGACCTGTAGCAATATTCTGAGGACTGACAACCACAAATTGAGTAGCAGGGCCTGATAAATAAATCAGAATATTAGAGTTATACTCACCTCCGTTATTGGTTATGCTAACATTAAATCTACCTGAACGATTTTGATATAAACTACCTGTAACACTGAATGAGTTACGTGTTAGTGAAGGAAGTATTCCCGTTGGAGTAGAAAAATTAATATTACTGGATGTAATATCTACATTCAGATAATTTGGTGTTGCTACTTTTCCTCGTATTTTCTGCCAGTTAGCCTCGTTAGAACTTTTCGTTATAGCATAGATACGATAATTTCCAACAGCAACACTAGTTGGAATCGTTAAATTATTGAATGGCAATGTTGTCCAACCATATTCAATGTTAACATTCACTGAATTTTGTGAAAGCACTTGCTCCAATGTCTGGCCGTCACTACTATACAATCCTAAACCAATAGATCCTGAAAAATTTGATAAACCATAGTTGTAAGTTTTATTTAAAGTAATACTAAAAGTGTTATTACGGTTCACTGAACTTGCAGAAGGAGTCATATTCTCGTCCATATAAAATACATACGAAGAAGTAGAGGACGGATTTGGTTTACTTAAATTTCTAAAAATTGATTGATTTGTATTGAATCCTTCACCATTTCCTCCGCCGATACCAACATCTTCGGGATTCAAAGCAGTAATTTCAAAATAACCATTGCCAATGCCACTCCAACCCCAATTGAAATGGAATAATCCATTTTCATCGTAACCGTCGCAAACAAACATATGCCCTGCAGAAGCAGAAACACCGGTGTACAAAACGGGTCTGGCTGCATCAAGTTCTGATTTCAGCATATTAATCCATTCTGAACGTGTATAATAATCACGATAATACTGCTGAATATTAGGATCATAACCAAAATATGTTTTCAATGCAATACCTGCGCTCGTAGAAGACGTGCCACTTGTTGTATTATAGTCCATATTGGTAGCAACCCCACAATGGTACATAAGTGTAGCTACTGCATCTTTTTGAATCTGAGTACTTGATGCACTATAAGCATCAGTCATATTTGCCCAGTCGTATGTTGTAGCACCAAAATTTGCACTAAGGCTTATACCTAAAGTGGATGTGGTATAAGAATTTGATCCAGTTCCGGTTACAGGCCAATTGTAATACTTCATAACCTGCGCCATAGCAGTGGCAACACATCCTACAGCAGCTCTGTCACCGGTGTTTGGAGTATTAATTACCGGACAGAAATTATTAAATGGTGCTCCCTGATCCCATTTAATATTTCCGAGAAGCGGCGGTACAGCATTTATTGCACTTTTACTTTTTTTAGGAATAAGTTCTGTAGTCAGTTCAACTTTATCTGAAGTTTTACTATTTTCATCGGGAATTAAAACCAATTGTTTTAGTTCCTGAGCGTAATTATCAAGCCAATAACGCAAATTTTCAGGAATATTTGTAATATCGAAAGATCCGTTATCAGAATATCCGAGAATAGCTTTAGCTCTGTCGTCTGCAGAAACGATTATAAATCCTCGTGATTCCCCAACATTAAAAACATAATACAGAGGCTTCCCATTAGTAGTTGTACTGCTCTCTAAGGTTGATGTATAAGCAATACTTAATTTACTTGAAACAGATGGGGCTTTCATCATAGTTGTTTGATTCGATTCAATGAGAAACTTACCTGCAAGCTGAAAAGCATCGGTTACAGCACGTTCTTTAGCATTTATCAACATAGGAAGCAATAATGCTAATGTCAGAAAAAAAGTTGATTTTCTTAAATTCATACCGTAAATTATTGTTAATAGATTTGTAATTATTTCGTCAAAATACTTTTACAAGTTTTCAATTATTATTTAATCGGTTTTAATTTCATTAAGTTTCAATTCGAAACTTATTTTTTTTATTATTTTGAAATATATTCACAAAAGTAATATTATTTATTATTGTCAAATAAATATACATAAATAATTAACATTTAATCACGCTTAAGTTATTTATCAAAAATCAGGAATATATGTATAATAATGCCTGTAATTCAATTATTATTATCGTTGTTTTAAGGCTATTAAAGAAAATCGTTTGTAAATAAAACAGACAGATTGAACTTCAGTCGAATTAAAATTTTACATGTTAAAATTAAGCATTTGTACTATAAAAAATGTTTTTTCAAAAAATTCATAAAAATTCTTTTTTTGTATATCCTAAATTTAAAAGCGGGACTTTTTAAGTAAAATAACTAAATAAATTTGTTTCATAAAAAACAAATTTATGGAAAAGAAGAAAATTTTAATTACGGGAGCTTCAGGCACAGTAGGTCAGGAAGTTTTAACCCAACTTTCAAAATATCCAGAATATGAGTTAATTGTTTTTGATATTGAAAATGCAAAATCGAAAAAACTTAAACCAATTTATAAAAATAATGCAAAATGGATTTCAGGAAGTATAACTGATTTATCAGATATTCAAAAAATTCCACCGAAGCTTGATATTGTAATACATTTGGCAGCATTAATACCACCTGCTGCCGACAAAAATCCGACATTAACGCACAAAATTAACGTGTTTGGTACAAAAAACCTGGTTCATCATATAGAAAATACATCCCCTGATGCTTTTTTTATGTATAGTTCTTCTATTTCTGTATATGGCGACAGAGTTCAAAATCCGTTTATAACTGTGTCGGATAATTTGAAAATCAGCGAAGGAGACGTTTATGGACAATCAAAATTGGAAGCAGAAAATATTGTGCGAAAAAGTAATTTAAATTGGACAATTTTCAGACTTGCAGCCATAATGAAAAACCACAAAATTTCGAAACTGATGTTTCACATGCCATTGGACACAAAACTGGAAATTTGTACGCCTGAAGATACCGCACGAGCTTTTGTGAAAGCTATAGAACACAAAAATGAACTGAACAGAAAAATTTTCAATCTTGGTGGGGGCGAAAAGTGTTGCATTTCGTATCAAAATTTTCTGCAGCGTTCATTCAGAACTTTTGGATTAGGAAAACTAAATTTTCCTCATTATGCTTTTGCAGAAAAAAATTTTCATTGTGGATATTTTGCCGATGGTGACGTTCTGGAAAAGATTTTACTATTCAGGAATGACAACATCGAAAATTACTTTGAAAAGACCCATCGATCAGTAAATGATTACAAAAAAAAGTTGGTTTATTTTTTTAGTCCAGTAATAAAACTATTTTTACTTTCTCAATCGGAACCATACAAAGCATATAGAAAAAAGGACAAAAAACTGATGGAGCACTTTTTTCATCTTGATAAATTCATCAACTTACAATAGAACTAGTATTAAGAATTTAAGCTTTTATTACCTGCATTTCACATTTTCCACAGTCGAATTTTAATTTAAATTTCTGACCTTTGTGAATAAGAAAAAATGGTTCATGAAATTCTGATTTGCCTCCTTCGTGCGGACAGAAACCCATTTCAAATTTAATGCAGTGACGCGTAAACATTAAAGGCACACCATCTTGTGCATTCACCTCAAAACCGGGTTGTATATTATCGACACCATGTTCCCGATAAAAACTTTCAGCTAAGTTATTGGTAACATTTCCAAGATAAGTCAAATTTTTAACAGGATAATCAGGTTTAATATCTTTTTTTCGAACATTTCGCTGATAAAAATTCATACGAACTTTTTCAAGTTCAACAATAACTAAACGCCTCCATTCACTTAATTGTGAAACTGCAAAAAACCATGGTTGACTGATTTTAATTTTTATTTCAAATGCTTCGTAAATTGTGTTTCCGAGTTTCGATAATTGGTTGCGAATATTGTCAAACACAGCTTCGGTTTTTTGAGCCGGTTGTTTCGCAACATTAATAAATATTTCTGCTGAAAGATTATCTTCATCAGTAGCTTTTAAAGAAAATCCGGAATCTGTTTCGGAAAATTCAATCACAATTGCAATTTTTCGTTCGGAAGTTTTACCTGTAAGTATTTTATCGAACAGTTGATTTTGATTTCGATACAGCAAAGTACCAATTTTTATTTCGGGCATCGAAAGTGGAAAGCACCTTAGCCCCATTCTATTACTGATGTTGTTTGACTCAACTTTATTTAATCGGAACCCTACCAGCTCTCCATTGGAGCTAAGGAAACACAAACCATCGCCATTATTCAGTTTGTTGCCGTTTTCAACTTCGAAATATGATTTTTCCACCAAAGTAACTTTACCGATTTCTTCACCCAAAGATTTTGGTGTATCGGGTGTAAAAACCCCTTTTTGTCGTCCATTATAAAAATATTCTGTTGAACTACGGCGAAAACTTTTGTCGGGATCGGGATCGAAAAAAAAAGTAGTTTTACCAGCGGAGGCTTTGTTATAGTTCGAATTTCCTGCAAGAACAACATCCAACTTTTTTCGATAGAAAGCAGTTATATTTTTCACATAATCAATATCTTTCAGTCGTCCTTCTATTTTGAAAGATGATATGCCTGCATCCATCATTTCTTTTAAATGACCTGACAGATCAAGATCTTTTAACGAAAGAAGATGCTTGTTACGGGTAATTATTTTTCCGGAAGCGTCGGCTAAGTTGTAAGGCAACCGGCAATATTGGGCACATTCGCCACGATTGGCACTCCGGCCGCACATAGCTTCACTTATATAACATTGCCCGCTGTAACTCACACATAATGCACCATGCACAAATGCTTCCAGTTCTACATTGGTTTGACTTGAAATATCAGCAATCTGTTTTAGTGAAAGTTCGCGAGCAAGCACTACTCTCGAAAAACCGGCTTCGCTCAAAAATCTGACCTTTTCTATAGTACGATTATCGGTCTGCGTGCTGGCATGCAATTCGATGGGGGGTAAATTCATTTTCAGAATTCCCATATCCTGAATAATCAGCGCATCGGCACCGGCATTGTAAATTTGATGAATCAGTTTCTCAGCTTCTTCTAATTGATTGTTTGTTAATACTGTATTTAAAGCCACAAAAACTTTGGCTCTGAATCGGTGCGCATAATTAACCAACGTTTCAATATCCTCAATCGAATTTCCTGCAGCTACACGTGCACCGAATTTCGATGCACCAATATACACAGCATCGGCTCCATGATTAATAGCAGCAAGACCACATTCCAGGTTTTTTGCAGGAGATAGAAGTTCGATAATACGACCCCTAACCCCTAAAGGGGAATAAAAATCAGTTTTGTTTAAAACATTTGACATTAATCTGCTTTGAGTTTATCTTATGAAAATATTACAAAAATTTCATTTTCCCCTTCAGGTTTACCTCCTGATGAGGGAGGGTCAGGCATTTTCTTTCTTATCCCCCTTTAAGGGTTAGGGGTAGTTATATTAATGAATTTCCTCAAGATTATAAGGAGTTTCCTGATAAACGAAATAATTTAACCAGTTTGTAAAAAGCAGATTTGCATGACTTCTCCATCGCACAATTGGTTCATTTGCAGGATTATTATCGAGATAGTAATTTTTTGGAATTTCAATGGGTAATCCTTTTGCCAAATCGCGTTTATATTCAGTATCGAGCGTTAAAGGAGAATATTCCGAATGACCTGTTATGAAAAATTCCCTACCGTTGCGCGCCATCACCATATACACTCCCGAATCGGGCGATTCAGAAAGCAACGTAAGCTCAGGATTTTTTTTAATATCTTCTGAACGTACTTCTGTATGTCGGCTATGCGGAACATAAAAAATATCGTCGAATCCTCTGAAAATAGGATTCAGTGGATTGTAAGTGCGATGCTCAAACACTCCGAACATTTTTTTATCGAGTGGATATTTGGGTATTCCATAATGATAATACAGTCCGGCTTGTGCAGCCCAGCAAATAAAAAAAGTTGATGTAACATGATTTTTAGCCCAATCGAAAATCTTCGTCAACTCAGACCAGTAATTTACTTCTTCGAAGGGCATTTGCTCTACAGGAGCTCCTGTAATAATCATTCCATCGTAATTGCTCTTTTTTATTTCATCGAAAGTTTTATAAAACATCATCAAATGTTCGATGGGTGTGTTTTTAGACGAATGACTTTCCATGTGGAGAAAATCAATTTCTATCTGCAACGGTGAGTTCGACAATAACCGGATTAAATCTGTTTCGGTAGTAATTTTTATAGGCATCAAGTTCAGAATCACAATTTTCAACGGACGGATTTCCTGACTTGAAGCACGATCAGAATCCATTACGAATATATTTTCGTTTCGTAATACATCAACCGCAGGTAACGTAACAGGGATATTTAGTGGCATTTTTCTTTAACAAATTAGTGATTGATGAATTGGTGATTGGTAAATTAGTATTTTAAAATACTATTCATCATTCGATTCAATTAACTTTATAAACACTCTAAACTTTTTAAACTTGAAACTTTCTAAACTTGATAAACTCTGGAAACTTTAATCGTAAAAACACTTACATTTTATCAAAATACTTTCGGTAAATGATCCTGTATTCATAACTGTCAATAAAATTTAGCAGAAACTCGTTGAGTTTATTTATCAGGCTTGCTGAATTTATATGCGCTGCCCAACTGTAATTTTGAGTAAAACTGACGGGAAGTGAAAAATCGAGATTTGGATAAATCTGTGCATAATGTTTTACAAAGTATGACGGGCAAACAGCATATTTATAAACCCCGGAAGCTACCCGTCTGATGATACTGTCATTCGTAATTCCATCAACTTCGATTAGATAAATACTGTCAGCTATTTCGTCTGATAAATTTTCCAGACGATGCTTGTATTTAGAATTTTTTGTAATAAAAACTGTGTCCTTTGCAAGTTCAGCCTGTGTTCCGATAATTTTAAGAGGATAAGAATCATTCCCCTTATTTTGCACCAACATTAATGCTGATTGAAATAAAGGATCTGTAAATGCCAGTATATGAGCGTATTGTGTAGTAACAGGCATAATACTTGCGATTATATCAGCTTCACCACTTTCAATACTTTTCACAGCTTCATTAAAATCGGTAATATCGCTTACTATAAGTTCAACATTAAGAGAATCGGCAAATGCTTTTATTATTTCGTATTGAAAACCAAAAATACTGTCTCCCTGAATAGCAAAACCAAGACTGTTACTGTCAGTAACTACTACCAATCGTCCGTTTTTTAGCACTTCTTTTAAATCGTTTGGCTTGCCGGGAATTAATTTTCCACAAGCAAATAAAAAAGTTCCGATAGCTATCAAAACAATACTTACTTTATAATTTGTTTTGTTCATTGAGTTAGTGTCTATCAAACTGATACAAAAATTTTTTACAACATGCAAAATTAAACAAAAAATTCGGGTGAAAAAGATTTTAATTGTATTGTTTGAGTATCGATTTGAAAAATAAGAAATTAGTGTGCAAACAGAAAATTTGCTGATTCAACATAGAACTAAAATACAAACGGTTGGTATGAACAAAAAAGCTATCTTTGTGTTCAAAATGGAAAATATTTAAAATATCTATCCACACCAGTTATGGCACACTTAAGAAAACCGGAATGGTTGCGCAATAAAATATACAGCGATTTAAAATACAGCAATGTGAGCACTATTATAAAAGAACATGGTTTGAATACAATATGCACAAGTGGTCGCTGTCCTAATCAAAGTGAGTGTTGGAGTAAAGGCACTGCAACTTTGATGATACTTGGTGAAATTTGTACCCGCAGTTGTAAATTCTGTAACACTATAACCGGTCGCCCGCTTCCACCTGACCCGAATGAACCCCAAAAAGTAGCTGAAAGTATACGCCTAATGCAATTAAAACATGCTGTGGTAACTTCGGTTGACAGAGACGACTTACCCGATCGTGGCGCAAAAATTTGGGCAGAAACTATTCGTAGCATTAAAGAATTAAACCCTGGTATAACGCTCGAAGTGCTTATCCCCGATTTTGATGGGAAACCCGATCTTATTGATTTTATAATCAACGAAAATCCGGATGTAATTTCCCACAATCTTGAAACTGTACGTCGTATCACACCTCTTGTTCGTACTAAAGCCAAATACGATACAAGTCTTAAAGTTCTTTCTTATATAGCTTCAAAAGGACGGGTTGCCAAAACCGGTATAATGGTGGGTTTGGGCGAAACGAAAGAAGAAGTGCTTGAATTAATGGACGATGCATTGAAAGTAGGCTGTTCGGTGATTACTATTGGTCAGTATATGCAACCCTCGCGAAAACATATTGAAGTTTCAGAATACATTACACCTGAAATGTTCGAATTTTACAAAATTTCAGCACTCAATAAAGGTTTCCGAATTGCTGAGAGTGCACCGTTTGTGCGTTCATCGTATTGTGCCGAAAAGCATGTGTTGTAATAATTTTTAAAAAGTAATCTACTTACAATACAAATTGATATCTGTCCAAAAATTATAAAGTGGATTTATCTTCTTATCTGAATAATCAGATCATAAATTTTAAATCCAAAAATCACTCTTTGGATAGAAGCGCTATGAAATTATATTTATTCAAATTTCGATTTCAATTCAATAACAAAAATTGCAAATAAAAACAAAACCTGTCTACAGAAAAACTGATGACAGGTTTTTGTAGGATAAAATTAACTTTCTAATTATTAATCCACCATAAGTTTTTTGTATCGTATTCGTTTTGGTGCTTCTTCACCAAGACGTTGTTTTTTATTTTCCTCGTATTCTGAGTAAGAGCCTTCAAACACAAAAACTTGCGAGTTCCCTTCAAAAGCAATAATATGCGTACAAATACGGTCGAGAAACCAGCGGTCATGCGATATTACTACAGCACATCCTGCAAATGCTTCCAAACCCTCTTCGAGTGCTCGAAGCGTGTTAACATCTATATCGTTGGTAGGTTCGTCAAGCAGAAGCACATTTGCTTCGGATTTAAGTGTAAGTGCGAGATGCAGACGGTTACGCTCTCCACCTGAAAGCACACCGCAAAGTTTTTCCTGATCGCCACCGGAAAAGTTGAACCGCGACAAATATGCACGTGCATTAATTTCCTTGCCTCCTACCCTAATATATTCTGTTCCGCCTGAAATAACTTGATATACTGATTTTGCAGGATCTATATCAGCATGACTTTGATCGACATAACCAATTTTAACTGTTTCACCCACATCGAAAGTACCGGCATCAGCCTTTTCCAAACCCATAATCATACGAAAAAGCGTGGTTTTCCCTGCTCCGTTCGGTCCGATTATGCCCACAATACCGTTGGGAGGCAGCATGAAATTCAGATTTTCGAACAGCAGTTTTTCTCCAAATGCCTTCGAAACGCCTATTGCTTCCACCACTTTATTTCCAAGACGCGGACCATTCGGAATAAATAATTCAAGTTTTTCTTCTTTTTCCTTCTGATCTTCGTTCAATAGTCTGTCGTAAGCTTCGAGACGAGCCTTACCTTTTGCATGACGGGCTTTAGGTGCCATACGAACCCATTCCAGTTCTCGTTCCAATGTCTTACGTCGTTTGCTTGCCTGTTTTTCTTCCATTGCCATTCGCTGAGTTTTCTGTTCGAGCCACGATGAATAATTTCCTTTCCATGGAATTCCTTCACCTCTGTCGAGCTCAAGAATCCAGCCGGCAACATTATCGAGAAAATAACGGTCGTGCGTAATGGCAATTACAGTTCCGGCATATTGTTGCAGGTGATGTTCAAGCCATTCTACCGATTCGGCATCGAGGTGGTTTGTAGGCTCATCGAGCAGTAAAATATCGGGCTGACGCAATAAAAGACGGCAGAGGGCTACACGACGGCGCTCGCCTCCTGATAGATTTTTCACTAATGCTTCTTCGGGCGGACAGCGCAAAGCATCCATTGCACGTTCGAGTTTGTTATCAATATTCCATGCATCAGCATGATCGAGCAATTCCTGTAATTCCCCCTGACGTGCGATCAGTTTATCAAAATCAGCATCAGGGTCAGCAAACTTCTCGTTAATTTCATCGTATTCTCTGAGTAAGTCCATTACTTCCTGAACCCCTTCTTGCACTATTTCTTTTACTGTTTTGTTTGGATCGAGTTGTGGCTCCTGCTCAAGATAACCCACTGAATAACCAGGTGAAAACACAACCTGACCATCGAAAGATTTCTCAACACCTGCAATTATTTTTAGTAGTGTAGATTTTCCGGAGCCATTCAAACCTATGATACCAATTTTAGCACCGTAAAAAAACGAAAGATAAATATTACTTAAAACCTTTTTTTGGGGAGGATAAGTCTTGCTTACTCCCACCATCGAGAAAATTACTTTTTTATCGTCGGACATAATATTTTATGACTTTATATTTCTTTTCCTTTACTGTTTAATCCAATATTTAAATTTCAAATTCCTAAAACTGAGAATCAAAATATGACATTCTTAATAAATTGTTTGTTGATAAATTGTTTCAGGAATAAAAAAATTTAATGCAAAAATAAGCTTAAGGAGTGAAATAATAAAATTTCAAACCCCGAAGGTTTCTATAACTTTCGAGGTTTGAAATTATTTTAAACTGGACTTAAAAACAGATTATCCAAATAAAAGAAGTGGTTTATTTACTATACTCCTTAACTTTACTTTGCTTTTTTTGTAAGTTTTGCCCATGAAAGCGCCATAATAATAAACCAGCAAGCATGGATAAAACAGGTAAAAATACTGAATTAGCTATCGGAGTATTTTGTGATACAGATGCCTTGGTTACGTTCATTAATTGAGTTTCAGCAGGAGCATCAGAATCATGAATTAACTCGTTAACTGTTTCGTACGAATAAAGTTTTGTTTTAAAATTCATGGCATAGTCAACGCTTTTGGAATTATCTGGTATAAGATAATTTTGAGTAGCTGTAAAGTTAGATTCGTTGGATTTTAATGGAATCGGACCGAAAATAAGTAAAATACAGTAAATAATTATTTTCATCGTAATAAAAACAGATAATAAAGTGATTATAAAATTTGCTTTATAACTCAATGTTCGCTGAAAATGAACTTTAATTCACTAAACAAGGTTTAATAGAAAATTGTTCGACAAATATACCAAAAATTTACTAACATAAATCATATTATATTGAAAATTAATGGAAATGTAATTAGTTTTTTAATATGTGATTTTTAAAAAAAATCTTCTTATATATTGTATTTCAAATATTTGTATTATTATATCGACTTGATTTTGAAGTTAATTTTAACATATAAATTTTATATTTTACAGCTTACTATTAAAATAACATCAAACATTTTTCTTTTATTTTAGATTCTTTAAATACGTCAACAGTGAAAATTTGCTCTCTAAATGGATTTTTTTTGAATTATTTTTTTATTATCTGATAAATAACCATTAAATTTGAAGTCTCAAAAATTAAACAGAGATAAAACATGGCAAAAGAAATCATCACGAGCAACGGAACAAACTATAATGCTCTTACAAATGGAAGCAAAATTATTGGAAAAATAATAGCCGACAGTGATTTTCGGATTGATGGTATAGTAGAAGGAGATATACTTTGTAAAGGCAAACTGATAATCGGTACCAATGGATATTTGAAAGGCTCGATACAGTGTCTCAATGCCGAGATAACCGGAAAAGTTGATGGCGATGTAACCGTTTCAGATACACTTTCACTCCGAAGCACTGCCAATATATCCGGAGATGTAAAAACAAAAGTACTTGTTGTAGAGCCTAATGCAGTTTTCAACGGGACATGCTCGATGCGCGACAATATTGAAGTTAAGCCTGAATAAGAAAAATCGTATGCAATAAATAAATCAATTATAAAAATCGTTGAAGTAAAACACTTCAGCGGTTTTTGTTTTTATACAATTCAATTTAAGAATATGGCAGAAATAAATTATATTGCACTTGTAACTGAGGAAACTAATTCAGGGTTTCAAACTTCTTTAAAAAATCTTAACACTTCAAATCTTCCCGAAGGAGAAGTACTTATTAGAGTACATTATTCATCAGTAAACTATAAAGATGCACTTTCAGCTACCGGCAATAAAGGCGTAACACGCACATATCCGCACACTCCGGGCATTGATGCTGCCGGAATTGTTGAACATTCAACAACTTCGCTTTTTGTACCCGGCGATAAAGTTATTATTACAGGGTTCGACCTTGGAATGAACACGCCTGGAGGTTATGGTCAATATATAAGCGTTCCCGCTAATTGGGTCGTGCCACTGCCTGAAACACTTAGTCTTAAAGAATCAATGATTTTTGGCACAGCAGGCTTCACAGCAGGCATTTCGGTTACGAAACTAAAAAACATTGTTAAACCTACCGACGGAAAAGTAGTGGTAACAGGCGCAACCGGCGGTGTAGGTTCTATGGCAGTAGCAATGCTTTCAAAACTTGGTTATGAAGTAACTGCTGTTTCAGGTAAAATACAGGAATATAATTTTTTACGAAAACTTGGAGCCGGAGATATAATTTCAGGTACTGATTTCATGAATGTAGAAAACAAACCAGTTTTACCTGCAACTTATGCCGGTGCTATCGATACAGTTGGCGGAACTTATCTCGATCGTATCATACGATCGCTTAAACCACTCGGTGCTGTAACAACCTGCGGGAGTGTTTCGTCAACCAAACTCGATTTGACTGTATTTCCATTCATTCTTCGGGGAATTTCACTTATTGGTATTTCAGCTCAAAATTATCCTGCTGCTTTACGTCCTGAATTATGGGAAAAGCTTGGTAATGAGTATAAACCTGAATATTTGCATGAAATGTACACTGAAATTTCACTGGAAAACACACCGGATACATTACTAAAAATACTTGGAGGAAAACTTAAAGGACGTACCGTTGTGAATCTTCAAAATTAATTAAGTAAAAATATCATATTAATTCTACAGTGAATTTTTTTGCATTTTTAAATTACATTTTGAATAATAAAATTGACAACAGGCGTCGATATTTCAAAAAAAATGCGCAATTTTGCACTTTATTACTTCAGAAACTTTAAATAAACCACAAAAGGTATTTTTACAATGGCATTGGCAAACGAAAATTATCTGAAAACACCTGAAATTTATTATTTCGATGAGATTGATAAGCGTGTCAATGCATACAGGATTCTTCATCCTACAGCACGCATAATATCGCTCAGTAAAGGCGACACCACACTTCCTTTGCCTCAGGAAGCTGTAAAAGCAATGCAAAATGCGGTTGAGGAAATGGCACACGCCGACACTTTCAGAGGTTACAGCCCGATTAGAGGTTACGATTTTCTAATTGAAAAAATTATAAAAGATTACCGCTCCGAAGGTATTGTTTTCGAAAAAGAAAACATTTTTATCAACGATGGCGCTAAATCGGATCTCGGAAACATTGGTCATGTACTTGGACGTGATAATATTATTGCAATAACCGACCCGGTTTATCCGGTTTACGAAAAAACCACCATCATGAGTGGACGTGCAGGTGAAATTTACGATGATGACAAATGGAGCAATATAGTTTATCTTAATTGTAATGAGGAGAACGGATTTGTGCCTCAAATACCGTCTGAAAAAGTAGATGTTATTTATCTTTGTAATCCTGGAAATCCAACAGGTACAACTATTTCACGTAGCGAATTAAAATTATGGGTCGAATACGCAATTGAACATCAAAGTATAATTGTTTATGATGGCGCATATCATTCATATATCACCGACAAAGAAGTTCCAAAAAGTATTTACGAAATAAAAGGAGCCAAAAAGGTAGCCGTTGAAATTAGAAGTTATTCCAAAACAGCAGGTTTTACCGGATTGCGTTGTGGTTATACAGTTATTCCTTCTGAATTAATGGTTTATACGCGTATGGGTGAACCTATTCCGCTCCTTAAATTATGGCATCGCCGTAATGCAAATTATACAAATGGGGTTTCGTATGTTGTTCAAAGAGGTGCTGAGGCTATTTACAGCAAACAAGGAAAAATGCAGGTGCGTGAACGAATCGAATGTTATTTGCAAAATGCAAACATAATATATAACAATCTGAAAGAAGCCGGACTAAAAGTTTTCGGGAGTAAAAACTCACCTTATGTTTGGTTCAGCACACCCGATGGTCAGTCATCCTGGAAGTTTTTTCAGACGCTGCTTAACGACTTTCAGATTGTAAGTATGCCCGGAATTTTTTTCGGTTCATCGGGTGAAGGTTATATGCGCTTTTCTGGTTTTAACACCACTGAGAATACAATAACGGCAATGAATCGAATTAGAAACAGAATATAATAATCATAAAATAAACAAATAGAAAATGTGTGGAATTGTAGGTTATATCGGATATCGCGAAGCTTATCCGATTTTAATTAAAGGATTACAACGTCTTGAATATCGTGGGTATGACAGCGCCGGTATTGCCCTAATGAACAAAACTGAATTAAATATTTACAAAACGAAAGGTAAAGTTTCAGATTTGGTTCGGTATGCCGATGAACGGGATACCAGTGGAAACATAGGGATAGCACATACACGTTGGGCAACACACGGCGAGCCAAATACTATAAATGCCCATCCTCACTATTCACAATCGGAAGAATTAGCTTTGATACACAATGGTATCATTGAAAATTATGCCATTTTAAAAGAAGGCTTGAAAGAACAAGGCTTTACCTTCAACAGTCAGACCGATACAGAGGTATTGATTCAACTTATTGAATACATAAAGAAATCAAATAATGTAGATTTAACTGAAGCAGTACAATTAGCTTTAAATCAGGTAGTAGGTGCATATGCCATTGCTGTAATTGAAAAAGGTCATCCCGATACAATTGTTGCTGCACGAAAAGGAAGCCCATTAGTAGTTGGAATTGGTGATGGTGAATATTTTCTTGCTTCGGACGCTACTCCTATTGTAGAATTTACCAACAAAGTAGTTTATGTTGGTGATGAAGAAATAGTTACACTTACCAAAGGCTGTGATATTAAAATAAAAACAATTTCGAATATTGAAAAAACCCCAGAAATTAAAAAACTTGAAATGTCTATTAGCCAACTCGAAAAAGGAGGATATCCACATTTCATGTTAAAGGAAATATTTGAACAGCCTAAAACATTGGCCGACAGTATGCGTGGACGTGTGAATGTGGATGAAAATAACATTACGCTCTCAGGTTTTATAGATAATAAAGAAAAATTTTTGAATGCTAAACGTATTATTATAACTGCTTGTGGCACTTCGTGGCATGCCGGATTAATCGGGATGTATGCTATAGAGGAATTTGCACGTATTCCGGTCGAAGTTGAATATTCATCCGAATTCCGCTATCGTAAACCTGTTATTTACAAGGACGATATAGTAATTGCCATTTCTCAATCAGGGGAAACAGCCGATACTTTGGCTGCAGTTGAATTGGCTAAATCGCAAGGTGCATTCATTTTCGGTATTTGTAATGTAGTCGGTTCTTCTATTCCGCGTATAACACACTCCGGTTGCTACACACACGTTGGACCTGAAATTGGTGTTGCCTCTACCAAAGCTTTTACAGCTCAGGTAACAGTACTTATTATGCTTGCATTGATAATAGGCAAGGAAAAAGGAACAATCAGTGAAGAAGATTACCTAAGAATCGTTCATGAACTTGGAAGAATTCCTGAAAAAATGAAATCACTGCTCAATCAGAATGATGCAATTGCTCAATTTGCAAAAACCTTTACCTACGCCCAGAATTTTATTTATCTCGGAAGAGGCTATAATTTTCCTGTAGCTCTCGAAGGAGCACTGAAACTGAAAGAAATCTCTTACATACATGCTGAAGGCTATCCTGCAGCCGAAATGAAGCATGGTCCTATTGCACTAATCAGTCAGGAAATGCCGGTGGTAGTTATTGCACCAAATTCAGGCATGTACGAAAAGATTGTAAGTAATATACAGGAAATTAAAGCCCGCAAAGGAAGAATTATATCTATCGTTACCGAAGGTGATACTGTTGTCCAGAATCTTTCGGATTACACTATCAGCATTCCTGATACTGAAGAATGCCTTGTTCCACTCTTGGCTGCAATTCCATTACAACTTTTTGCTTATCATATAGCTGTAGTAAAAGGATGCGATGTGGATCAACCACGCAATCTTGCTAAATCGGTAACTGTAGAATAATTATAACATTACAACCCCTGCAATATACAAAGCGGGGGTTTTTAATTCAGTTTCAGGTTTATGAAAAATAATCTTGAAACTCGTGAAAACGAATTACAAAGCGTCACCTTCTAAAAAAAAACATAAAACTCGCAACACAAAATAATTTTATGTGCGGAATAGCAATGATAAGGCTGCTGAAGCCGCTTGAATATTATCAGCAAAAATACGGTACATGGCAATATGGCTTACAAAAAATGTATCTGCTTATGGAAAAACAGCATAACCGTGGCCAGGAAGGTGCGGGAATTGCTGCTCTAAAACTTGATATGCCATCGGGCGAAGAATATATCTGGCGCGATCGTGTAGAAGGGAAAAATGCTATTCAGGAAATTTTCGATAGTATTAGCAGGAAAAATTCATCTACCCCCGAATCTGTGCTCGAAGATGTAATACTATCAAAAGAAACATTGCCCTATGCTGCTGAACTATATCTCGGACATTTACGCTACAGTACTACAGGGCGCAGCGGACTTTCGTACGTGCATCCTTTTCTGCGTCGACATAACTGGAAAAACCGCACTTTAGTACTTGCCGGAAATTTTAATCTTACCAATGTAGATGAACTTTTTGAACAACTCACTCTCAAAGGTCAACATCCTAGGGACAAGGGAGATACTTTCCTTATGCTCGAATCACTTGGATTTAATTTGGATAAGGAAGTGCAGAAAGAATACGATGTAATTAAGCAGCGATACAGTAACGATATTACTATTACCCGAAAAATAGAAGAAAATCTTGATATAGCTGCTTTTATACGCAAATCGGAAAAATACTGGGATGGAGGATATGTAATTTGCGGGATGCTCGGTCATGGCGATGCATTCGTTTTTCGCGATCCTAATGGTATTCGTCCATGCTTTTATTATCACGACGATGAAATTGCAGTTATTGCGTCAGAACGTCCGGTTATTCAAACTTCAATGAATGTAAAAACCGAAGATGTTTATGAACTTCAGCCCGGACAGGCAATAATAATTAAGAAAAACGGAAATATCAAGTTTGAAACAATCAGGGATGCATCTCCGGAACTTTCGAAATGTTCTTTCGAGCGAATTTATTTCTCGCGAGGCAGCGATACCGATATTTACAAAGAACGCAAGGAACTTGGCAAATCACTTTCTGCCGACATATTGAGAGCAGTTGACAATGACATTGATAATACTGTTTTTTCATTTATCCCCAATACAGCAGAAGTTGCCTTTTACGGCATGATGGATGGTATAAAAGAACTTACCGGAAAAACGCCACGCAGCGAAAAGGTATTAATTAAAGATATGAAACTTCGTACCTTTATATCACAAAATAAAGAGCGCGATGATTTGGCTACGCATGTTTACGATGTCACTTATGGCACATTACGTCCGGGAAGAGTAGATAATCTTGTAGCCATCGACGACTCAATAGTAAGAGGAACTACACTCAAACAGAGCATATTAAAAATTCTTGATCGCCTTGAACCAAAAAAAATAGTGATCGTATCCTCATCGCCCCAAGTACGTTTCCCTGATTATTATGGTATCGATATGGCTCGAATGAGTGAATTTTGCGCTTTCAGAGCAGCTATTCAACTTTTGAAAGACAGAAATATGCAGCATGTGATTGATGATGTTTACGCCAAATGCAAAGCACAGGAACATTTGCCGAAGGAAAAAGTTGTGAATTATGTAACAGAAATTTACGGTCAGTTCAGCCAGAAAGAAGTATCTGATAAAATTGCTTCCATGCTTGCCAATGGATCAATAGGTTGTGAAGTAGAATTGGTTTATCAAACTATTGAAGGTTTGGATAAAGCATGCCCAAATCATAAAGGGAAATGGTATTTTACCGGCGAATATCCTACACCTGGCGGAAACAGACTTGTAAATAAAGCTTTTATTAATTATTATGAGGGTAAAGAAATGTATTGGTAATTTATAAAAAACATACACTCCTTAATCAAAAAAAACCTGACGATTAAAAAATCAATCAGGTTTTTTTGTTTTATGGAAGATTATGCTTTAACCTTATAAAATCAATAGATATTCAAACAAACTATCGATTTCTTTATAAACTTTATAAAGTCATGACTATTTACATAATAATTTAGTCAACTTTTTTCTTCGTTAGCCAAATAAATTGTTTGAGTCGGGTATGCAAATTCAATTCCAGCTTCTTTAAATTGTTTAAGAATATGAAAATTTACTTCTGAAGGTGTATTCATCACATCACCATCTTTCAGTACAAAATAAATATAAGTGATATAGAGTGCATGTTCACCAAAATCAGAGAAAGTTGTTATCATTTCGTCAGGATCGACATGCTTCACATGTTTTGGAATATTTTTTAAAATACTGATAGCCATTTCCATTTTCTCAGGAGAAGTATTGTAAACCAGCCCGATTTTCATCAACACGCGTCGTTTAGGTTCTTCCGACACATTTTCAACCGAAGCTTCTACAATTTTATAATTCGGAATAGTTACCAATCTTTTTTCCAAAGTTCTGATTCGGGTACTACGTATTCCAATATCTTCCACGAATCCGTCAAATCCATCTACTTTTATTCTGTCGCCAATGCGAAACGGGTTATCAGTAAAAATGGTAATTCCTCCAAAAATATTTTTGATGGTATCCTGTGCTGCAAGAGCAAAAGCTAATCCCCCAATACCAAGTCCGGCGATAAGTGTTGCCACATCTACTCCCACGTTGTTTAGTGCCATCACTATTCCTAACGCCCAAATTAAAGAAAGTATGCTTCTTCGAACAAGCGGCAGTACCGAAGCACTGATAAAGCGAGTTTGATTTTTTTCTGCAGCAGGTTCAAGATACTCATGTATTAATGCATTTGCAAATCGTGACACAAACCAGGTAATATTCAAAACAATCAATATCTGGTACGATTTATAAATAATTTGATCAACTTTTATCGGAAGTTCAAGCCTGCTTGCTGCAACCCATATTGCTACAAGCATTACACCTAACAAAACAGGTGCTTCGAGCATTTTAAAAAGTATATCGTCGAGTCTGCTTGATGTTTTTGAAGTGAGTTTCCGGATAAAACGTTTGTTTATAAAACTTATGATTTTTATTAAAACAAAAGCACCGGCTATAATTATTAGAGATACTCCCCACGATTCGAGGTTATTTCCGTAAAAAATTTTACTAAACATAAGAATTTAAAGAATTTTATACATGAAGTTTGGATATTAATTAATTCTCGTCCAAAATAAAAGCCACTGCATCACTTGGCATACGCCAATCGCCACGCGGTGAAAGATTTACCGATCCTACTTTCGGTCCATCGGGCATACATGAACGTTTGAATTGCTGTCCGAAAAATCTGCGCAAAAACACTTTCAACCATTTCTCAATAATTTCTTTCGAATAATCCTCTGAGAATGCATTTTTGGCAAGCATTAAAATTTTATCAGGACTAAATCCGTAACGAACAAGATAATATAAAAAGAAATCGTGCAATTCGTACGGTCCGATTAAGTCTTCAGTTTTCTGACTGATAGTTCCATCTTTTGCAGCAGGGAGCAATTCCGGGCTAACAGGTGTTTTGAGTATGTCAAGCAAAATTGCTTCGGAATTTGCATCGGTTTGATGCGCTGCCCATTCCACCAAATAACGTACAAGTGTTTTAGGTATGCCACTGTTCACGCCATACATCGACATGTGATCGCCATTGTACGTTGCCCAACCTAGTGCAAGTTCCGATAAATCGCCTGTGCCTACTACAAGTCCGTTTTGTTTATTAGCAATGTCCATAAGTATTTGGGTTCGTTCTCGCGCTTGCACATTTTCGTATATAACATCGTGCACATCAGGGTCGTGCCCAATATCTATAAAATGCTGGATACAAGCATCTTTAATGGGAATTTCGAGCGATGTAATACCTAATGATTTCATTAACTGAATGGCATTATTATAGGTACGACCCGTTGTTCCGAATCCGGGCATGGTAATTCCGGTAATTCTTTCACGACTTATTCCGAGTTTATCTGCAGTTTTTACCGTAACAAGTAAAGCCAGGGTTGAATCGAGTCCGCCGGAAATACCGATAACCATAGTTTTAGCATTGGTATGCTGCCAACGTTGTGCGAGTCCGCTTACCTGTATCGAAAATATTTCTTCGCAGGATTCATTGCGGTTTGCTACTGATGGTACAAAGGGATGCTTATTAATCGTTCGACTTAGCTTGAAATCGTCGGGTAAATTTACCGTTTTAAATGAGATTGGTTTATAATCGTTTTTGCCATTCTGAACAGCAAAATTAGTATTTCGTAACCGTTCGGAGCGCAAAAGTTCTACATCAATATCAGATATAACCATTTGCGGTTCAAAACTGAAACGTTTACTTTCGGCAATCATCTTGCCGTTTTCGGCCACAAGAGCATTTCCTGCAAACACAACATCGGTAGTCGATTCGCCAAACCCCGCAGAAGCATACACATAACCTGCATTACAACGCGCCGATTGTTGCTCGATAAGTTTACGCAAATAAGTATTTTTACCAATTAATTCGTTTGATGCCGAAAGATTGAAAACAATATCAGCTCCATTTATGGCATGATGCGTACTTGGTGGCAATGGCACCCACAAATCTTCGCAGAGTTCTATCCCGAAACTAAAATTTTCGTTAGTGAAAAGCAGTTTTGTACCAAAAGGAACTTCGTCACCTGCAACATTTATCATTTCTTCATCAATCTCATTGGCAGGCGAAAACCAGCGTTTTTCGTAGAACTCATTCGAATTGGGTAAAAAAGTTTTTGGCACAACACCAAGAACTTTTCCACCTTGCATTACCACAGCCGTATTATAAAGTTTGTTCCTGTTTTCAAGCGGAGCGCCTACAATAATGACTGCTTTAGCATCATACGAAAACATACACAACCGATTCAACGCTTCGTGAACCTGATTGAGTAGGTACTGCTGAAAAAACAAATCGGCGCAAGTATAGCCCGTAACCGACAATTCAGGAAAACAAATAACTTGTACATTTGCATTATCAGCCTCTTTTACAAGGTTTTCTATGCCCGAAATATTAAATCTACAATCGGCAACTTTTACCGATGGAATTGCCGCAGCAACCCTTACAAATCCGTTTTTCATTACCTAAGTAAATTAATTGAAAATATTTTTACAAAGATAAGGAAATTTAAAAAGAATGAAAGCTATTCAACCAAGTTATATAAACCGACTTTACAGGTATTTTTTTACTTTTCAACCCTATCCGATGCAAGCACGCTGACATGTTACTCGTAAATCAACCCAAAAAAACATTCGAACTTAAGCAACCTGACAGCGTTCGTAGAACCTGTCAGCGTTGAATGAAAATAATTCATAGAACCTGTCAGCGTTGACTATAGCTATTCGAACTATTAGGTTTCAATTAGTAATCAGTTTTTATTTATGAAAAAAACATACCGCACAAAAAAAAGATGTCTTCAGTGCGGTAAATGTTTTAACTATTCGAACTATTGATATTTATTTTTTCACCACCAGCATTTTAACAGCATTGGTTTTCTCATTTGTGAGTTTGCAACTATAAAAGCCATCGGGCAATTCAACCAAATTGATATTTAATTTATTTCCATTCAGATTGCTGAAATTCGATATTTTAGTGGAATATACTATCTTTCCTGTTATATCCGTAATTTCAATAGTTGAGTTCATGTCAGGAATTTCAGAAAACTCAATGATTAAAACCGATTTAGCAGGATTAGGATATATTTTAAAAATATCATCAAATTTATTTTTTACATCGGTATTATCCAGTGTAGTAAACCTTCGTATAGTACTCCATGCTGATGTGCAACCCTGAACTCCTACTTGCTGAACGCGCGTAAAATATTTTGTCATCGGAAGTAACGGAGTTGAAAGTGTATGATAGGTAAACTGGTTATCTGTAAACTGAATTCCGGTTCTTTCATAAGCAATATTGCTAAAAAGTGAGTCGGTGGCTATTTGCAGCGTATAGGTTCCAATATGTGGATTTGTTGTCCAGGCTATAGTCGGGGTCAGACTAACTTTTACTTCATTATCATAAGGATATGCCCAAAACTGAGGGGTATGTAGAATACCATCTGAAGTTGTTCGATAAAGAAGTGCCTGATTTTCCCAGTTGGTTGCAGCGAGCGGCGAGGAAGCAATAAATAAAAGATTGTCGTTATTGTCAACATCAGATACTGAAACACGATAATCGTAACCCTGCTGAATCCATAATGAATCACCTGCATCCGATATTTTCAAAACCGTTGGTCGGGGACTCGTACTGCCCGAGTGTTGATGAATATAAGCTATATATTTATCATTTTCATTCAGTTTTAATAAATTTAATACTGCTGGATAATAACCATCGGTAAAGTATTTGTGTTCCCAAACAAGGTTACCGGTTGCATCTAATTTTTTTAAAATTGCTCCTCCTTTGCCATCGCCTCTGCCTTTATCCGAAACAAAACCACCAACAATACAACCACCATCAGCTGTGTATGTAATGGTATTTCCCCAACCAAAAATACTGTCGCCCGAATTTGCAAATCCCGAATAATACTCGTTTGACCATATTTTGTTACCCATACTATCTAATTTTGATACAAACATGCTTTGTTTACCATTGAGATTATGATGAACTTTACCTGTTACAAATATTTCACCATTCTGATTTGTAGATACCGAATTGGCAATGCTGTATCCAAGGTCAGTCGTCGGAAAATCGGTTGAAGTCCATTTTACAATTCCTGTATTTGATATCTTTTTAATTCTGGGATGTGTAGGAAACCAGTTTGTAGAACCACTTATTATACATCCATTATCCGGACTGCACTTTACTTTTGTATAGACTGTTCGTGACCATTCACCTTGTTCTGAAACTACAATATTCCACAGTGAATCACCACCCGCATTTACGTGCAGCACTTCATTCCACTGTCTACCCGGATAATAAGTATTGGTCAACACGTACCAACCTCCTTCCCCATCAATATCAGATGAAGAAACTCCAAAATCAGTGCCTGAAGCTAAAGGAAATGTTCGAATGGTTTTTGTCGAAATAAATTTACCGTTATCATCAAAACGTACCAGTTCAATTCTTCGTAATGATGCTGTATTTCTGAAAGCTATCGCACCATATCCACCCATAGGGAGTTTCTTGAACGAATTGAAACCGCTTGATCCGTTGATATCAAAATAATTATGATAAACAAAAGGTTCAGCGCATACTTTTTCATTGCTTTGCGGAAACTCAGGCGTTACAACAAACGCTTTATTGGATAAAGTAAAGTTATCGAATTTGTTACCTCCGGTAAATAATATCCGCCCATCGGGAAGCATGGATAAACAACTTGAAGTTAAAAAATAATCAAATCCATCTTTTTTTGAAGTTGTCAATTCACCGGTTTTAAGATTTAGGGTTACTAAACGTAAAATTATATTACTTGTGGAACCGCTATTCTGAACAATATGTAATAGATTTCTTGTTTTGTCAATCATCGGAATACGAGAACACCAATATTTTATTGTTGGAGACGTTTCATCTTCCAGAGGTATAGGTTTATTTGTCTTAATTTCTTCAATTTTACTTGTTGCAGGATCGATACTTATTAAGCGAACTTTAGTAGCGGCTACATCGTAGACCAATACAGCATATTTTCCATTGGGAAGTAAAAGCTGATGGCTCATGTAGGGAACATTCATGGAAATATCCCAACTGGTTTCACCATCGAACAAGGTTCGGGTAAGTTCAGTAAAATTATTGGTAACCGGATCGTACTTCTCAAACATATAAGCTGAAGGTTTTTCGCCACGCGTACCGGGTCCTCCGCAAACTATTGCGCCACCATCATCGGTTGGAATAATCACAGGGATAGATCTGGCTACAAGACACGGACCTGTAAGCGTAAATTTATTGGTTACAGGATCGTAAACCTCACCGTTGGCAGCGGAAGCATACCAGTTACCAATTACGAGAACACGTCCATCTTTCAATGTAGCAGCACATGCATTGGTACGGGCAACATTCATACTGGCTGCCGGTGTAAAACTGTTGTTTGATGGATCGAAAATCTCTGTAGTTGCAGACTGTCCTACTCCAAGTGAACTTGAACAACCACCACCTATCAAGTATTTCCCATTATTCAATTTCGCAATAAATCCCCCGTCGTGGTTGTAATTGGCTGCCAATACTTGCCACGTTTTCGTGTTCGAATTGTAAATTTCTGCATTCTTAGTCAGATTAAAGCCATTCACATGACCGCCTACTACAATAAATTTATCCTGACCTATGGCAATTTGCTGATGACCCACTCGCGCATAACTCAAATTAGTAAGATTCTCAACCGTGAGCTGCGCATGCAGAGACAGGCATAAGACTGAAAGAAATAATGAAAAAATTGATGTTTTCATAATATTACACATTTATTGATTATGATTAAATTTCTAACAACACTACAAAAGTAATTTATTTTTAATATTATTATATTTTTTTTAATTATTTTTTCGGTAAATTATTTTTTAACTTGTAGGCTGTAACTTTTATTTCTCAAACATAATCAATGCAAAACATAGAGGGAGGAAAATATATTTTATTCGATGCTCTCAAATAAAGATAAGCTGATAACATTCGAACTTAAGCAACCTGACAGCGTTCGCAGAACCTGTCAGCGTTGAACGTAAATAATTTATAGAACCTGTAAGCGTTGACTAAATCTATTCGAGGGCACTTTCAACCCTATCCGATGCAAGCACGCTGACATGTTACTCGTAAATCAACCCAAAAAAACATTCGAACTTAAGCAACCTGACAGCGTTCGTAGAACCTGTAAGCGTTGAATTATTACTGTTTACTGAACCTGTCAGTGTTGAAATAAAAATTTAAAATTTTTAGGTGGTAGTCAACATCTCCTCTACTGCCTTTTTTATTCCCTGGTAATCAAGTTCGAGGAGTGCATATAGTTCTTCGGGTGTACCGTGTTCTATAAATTTATCAGGAATTCCAAGACGTTTTATTTTCGGAGAATATCCGTTATCGGACATAAACTCAACAATGGCACTACCAAAGCCCCCATTGAGGATTCCATCTTCTATGGTAATGATTTTATCGAACGATTTTCCAATTTCGTGGAGTAAAGCTTCGTCCAAAGGCTTGAGGAAGCGTATATCGTATAATGCTATTGAAGCGTTTCGGGTTTTCTCCACTTCCGTTATCGCTTTACTGACAGCATTAAAAACAGTTCCAATTGTCAGGATGGCAACATCTTTACCTTCTTTCATCTTCTCCCCCTTACCTATTTCAACTACTTTCATTTCCGTTTTCCAGTTGGTTTCAAAGCCTTTACCGCGTGGGTAGCGGATAACAAATGGAGCCACAAGCTTTTTCTGAGCGGTAAACATTAAATTCCGGAGTTCTATCTCGTTGCGAGGTGCAGATACAATCAGATTTGGGATACACCTTAAATAAGCCAAATCGAACACACCATGATGCGTTGGACCATCGGCACCAACTATTCCTGCCCTATCAAGGCAAAGAATAACGGGCAACTTTTGTAGGGCAACATCATGTATCACATTATCATAAGCTCTTTGTAAAAACGATGAATAAACATTGCAGAAAGGAATGACACCTTCTTTAGCAAGTCCTGCAGAGAAAGTTACTGCATGTCCCTCGGCTATACCCACATCGAACACACGATGAGGTAATACCTTTTGCATTATTGTCATAGAGCAGCCCGAAGGCATTGCGGGAGTAATACCGACAATTTTATCGTTTTTAAGTGCAAGTTCGAGGAGGGTTTCACCAAACACATCCTGAAATAGCGGAGGCGTTGGTGCTGCATTTGCTGATACTGTTCTTTTACCGGTTTCTACACAAAATTTACCGGGTGCATGCCATTCGGTAGCCGATTTTTCGGCTGGTTCATAGCCTTTACCCTTCGTGGTAATACAATGAAGCACTTTCGGACCTTTAAAATCCTTGATATCATTCAAAATTCTCACTAATGTATCCACATCATGTCCATCAACCGGTCCAAAATAGCGAATGTTTAGTCCTTCAAATATATTATGTTGTTTCGTAAGTGTAGCTTTCAGGGTATTACTGAAACTAATAATACGGTTTTTACCCTCATTACTTATCAATCCTAATTTTTTCAGAAAATTGTATGTTTTATATCTGAAACGATTGTAGGCTTTGGAAGTGGTGATATCAACAAGATATTGTGTAAAACCACCCTTCACAGGGTCAATAGCCATCTGATTATCATTAAGGATAATCAATAGATTATTCTTTTCGACTGAAGTATTGTTCAAACCTTCAAATGCAAGACCGCTTGTCATAGCACCATCGCCAATTACAGCAATAACTCTTCTGTTGGGTTCTTCTTTTAGGAGTGATGCCACACTCATTCCCAAACCAGCTGATATAGACGTTGATGAGTGACCTACACCAAAAGCATCGTACTCACTTTCGGTAATTTTTGGGAAACCGCTGATGCCATTTAACTGACGGTTGGTATGAAACTTATCACGACGTCCGGTTAGTATTTTGTGACCGTAAGCTTGATGACCAACATCCCAAACCAAACGGTCGTAAGGAGTATTAAAAACATAATGACAAGCAACTGTAAGCTCTACCACACCTAAATTTGAGCCTAAATGCCCCGGATTTTTTGAAACCTGTTCAATGATAAATTGTCTTAGTTCAGAACAAACAAATTTTAGTTCATTCAACGGAATTTTCTTTAAATCATCAGGACTATTTATGTTATCGATATATTTATATGCCATTCTTATGATTGAAATATATATACAAAGTTAAATAATTTTTTTCGGCTGATAAACTATACCTTTTTCAAAATGACTTTTTCAGAAACTAAACGAAAGATACTGTATGAAAATGATAAATAACAATCCATCCTTTTTTCAAATCTTCATAATGCATAACGAACAATAATTTTTAACTTAAAAATATGATTACATACTCAACTTTCGCAGGTGTAAGTTAAATTTGTAAACACCTGGGATATTTGTTGTTAATAAAATGTATTTGAAGCTTTTGTGCATTCTATTTGTTTTTTGTGTAATAGTATAATTTATAAAACATATTTTTATAAAGAGTTATATGAAGCAGATACAAAGTTTTACAAAAAAATACCAGAATATATATATATGAATATCAATTTTTTATCATAAATAAAGATTTATAATAAATTTATACTAAAGCACATAAACGACTTGCGAAAGTTGAGTTACATAAAAAAATCATTGTACCTTAAACGTAATAATTTACTTAAAGTTCGAAAGATGTTTAATTAATTTATCTTTACTATCTTTGCTTTAATATCAAAATAATTAGAAAATATGAAAATTAATGCACTTTTGAAACGAGTATTGGGTTTATTCAACCTTGAAAGTGAGCTTGAGAACTCAGAACAAGTTTACGAAGAAATACAAAAGGGTATCATATTTAGAGGCACTAATCTCTGGGTGTTGATTTTTGCCGTTGTGGTTGCATCGGTAGGGCTTAACATGAATTCCACTGCAGTAATTATCGGTGCAATGTTAATATCGCCACTCATGGGTCCAATTAATGGTATGGGCTACAGCATAGCCACTTACAATGGGGAATTATTTCGTCGTTCGATGAAGAATTTTATTTTTGCAATTTTAGCCAGTCTTACTACCTCTACCCTTTATTTTGCCATAAGTCCTGTTTCCACAGCTCATTCAGAATTACTGGCACGTACAAGTCCTACTATTTATGAAGTATTGGTTGCACTTTTTGGCGGACTTGCAGGCATTGTTGCTATCAGTTCAAGACAAAAAGGGAATGTTATTCCCGGTGTTGCCATTGCTACTGCACTTATGCCTCCTTTGTGTACAGCCGGTTATGGTCTCGCAACAGGACAATTTAATTTTTTCTTCGGAGCTTTATATCTTTTTACAATTAATACTATTTTCATTGCTCTTGCTTCGGTGTTAATCTCTCAGATTTTACGTTTCCCGATTCGCTCAAATATTCCGGAAGAAAAAAAACGAAGAATTAATCATGGAATTACATTAATAATTCTTGTTGTTTCGATTCCAAGTATCTATTTTGGTTATAAACTTGTTAAACAGGAAGATTTTTTACGACGTTCAAATCAGTATATTTCAAATATCAGCAATTTTGAAGGAAAATACTTGTTAAAGTATCAGACCGATCCGAAAAAACGCAGAATTTATCTTATTTTCGGTGGTACACCCATGAATGAAGCTCAGAAAAAGGCAATATCAAATAAAGCCAATGATTTTAAGCTCGGGGACAGCGAAATAATTATTGAACAGGGACTTACTTTTGGAGACTTAAACGATACAACTATAGAAATGTACAAATTACGGGAACAAATTTACGAACTTAACAAGACACTTGAGAAAAAGGAAATTAAAATTGATAGTATCATTCAAAACACAATGATGGGTAAAGTTATTTTAAATGAAATAAATACTTTATACCCTGAGGTGCAATCGTGTAGTTACTCAGAAATTATTAACTTCAACAAATATGACAGTGATCCTCAAAAATATCCATTGATTATTTTCTCGGTAAAAACCGAATTAAAGACTGAAAATAAATTGAAAATTAAAGACTGGGTAAAAAAAAGACTTGAGAAGGATTCTGTCAGAGTATTATTTGAATAAATATTTTTTCTGCATTACAATAAAATTTGCTGTTTCTGAGAACATGCATACATCAAAGGCGAAAAATGCAGAATAAAATTTACGATTATGCCATCAGTCACCCAACAAGAAATTATAATTAAATCAATTGTTTAAATTATAAATTGAAAAATTTAATAAACTTTTTATGCCAAACTATTTGCAGAATATGATTTTTCATCTATCTTTGCAGCCAAAATAATAAAAAATGAATTTGAAAAGCGTTTATAGCATTATTATCAGCGTCGTGCTACTTTTGGTCAGGAATCAGAGGTGAGGATGGTAATATGTATAAACCCTTATGTATTATAAAAGCATAAAACCTTTCTCACTACAGTAGAGAAAGGTTTTTTTATTAAAACAACTTAAAATCCCTAGAAGGGAAAAAAAGAAATAAACAAATAATAATTTCCCTATAAGGGAATAGAGGACATATATTATGGAACTAAGAAGTAAATCAAGTACCGGCGGACGCCGCATGGCAGGTGCCAGAGCACTTTGGAAAGCTAACGGAATGACAAACGAACAAATGGGGAAACCATTAATTGCCATTGTAAATTCTTTTACACAGTTTGTTCCCGGGCATGTACATCTACACGAAATTGGTCAAAAAGTAAAAGCCGAAATTGAAAAACTCGGTTGTTTTGCCGCCGAATTCAACACTATTGCCATTGACGACGGAATTGCAATGGGACACGATGGAATGCTGTATTCGTTACCCTCGCGTGATTTAATTGCAGATAGTGTAGAGTATATGGTAAATGCTCACAAAGCTGATGCTATGGTATGCATAAGCAACTGCGACAAAATCACTCCGGGTATGTTAATGGCTGCTATGCGATTGAATATTCCTACTGTTTTTGTTTCAGGAGGACCTATGGAAGCCGGTGAATTGGATGGTAAACATCTTGATCTGGTTGACGCCATGGTTCAGGCTGCCGATGAAAATATTTCAGACGAACAGGTTCAAAAGGTCGAAAATGCTGCTTGTCCTACATGTGGTTCTTGTTCGGGAATGTTTACAGCCAACTCTATGAACTGTTTGAATGAAGCAATCGGGTTGGCACTACCCGGTAACGGAACCATTGTTGCCACCCACGCCAATCGCATGCAACTTTTTATGGATGCAGCAAAACTGATAGTGGAAAATGCTTATAAATATTATCGCGACAACGATGAATCTGTACTGCCTCGTTCGATTGCCTCTCGTGAAGCATTTCTGAATGCCGTGACGCTCGATATTGCTATGGGAGGCTCAACGAATACCGTTTTACACATTTTGGCAATTGCACACGAAGCGGAAGTTGAACTTACTATGGACGATATGGATCAACTATCGCACAAAACACCATGTTTATGTAAGGTAGCGCCAAACTCACATTATCATATCGAAGATGTAAACCGTGCAGGTGGAATTCTTGGTATTTTGGCCGAATTAAACAGAGGTGGTTTACTTAATACCGATGTTTATCGTGTGGACGGACTCAAACTTAGTGAAGCACTTGCAAAATATGATATAATGCAAACGGAACTTAGTTCTGAAGTAGAAAATTTATATAAAAGTGCTCCCGGACGTAAATTTAATTTGGTTATGGGATCGCAAAGTTCACAATACAAAGAACTTGACAAAGACAGAATAAAAGGTTGTATACGCAACATTGAAAATGCATACACTACCGAAGGAGGATTGGCAATTTTGAAAGGTAACATTGCCCAGGATGGTTGCGTAATCAAAACTGCCGGAGTTGACGAGAGCATCTGGAAATTTAGCGGACCTGCAAAAGTATTTACTTCACAAGATACAGCCTGTACAGGCATTTTGAATGGCAGTGTTAAAGCAGGCGATGTAGTTGTAATAACCCATGAGGGCCCAAAAGGCGGACCGGGAATGCAGGAGATGCTGTATCCCACTTCATACATAAAATCACGTGGTCTTGGAAAAGTTTGCGCATTAATAACCGATGGTCGTTTTTCAGGTGGCACATCAGGCTTGTCTATCGGACATATTTCACCTGAAGCAGCTTCCGGGGGGAATATTGGTTTGATTAAAGACGGTGATATTATTGAAATTGATATTGTATCCAGATCGATAAATGTGAAATTGAGCGATGAAGAACTTAAATCACGCCGCGATGCAGAATTAGCAAAAGGAAAGGATGCATTTAAACCTTCTGACAGAAATCGTGTTATATCAAAAGCGTTGAAAGCCTATGCCTCGATGGTAACTTCGGCGGATAAAGGGGCGGTGAGAGTGATTGATTGATTTACAATTAAAACATTTACAATTTACATTTCAAACTGAATATGGACTGTTGTCAGTTGACTGTTGTCCATTGTAATTAAATTAATATGAAAATAACTGGCGCAAAAGCAGTAATTGAATCGTTGATTCACGAAGGAGTTGATACGATTTTCGGATATCCCGGTGGTGCCATAATGCCCACTTTCGATGCTTTGTACGATTACGATCACAAAGTCAATCATATTTTAACCCGTCATGAACAGGGAGCAGTCCATGCGGCACAGGGTTATGCACGTGTTTCCGGAAAAGTAGGCGTTTGCCTCGTAACCTCGGGACCTGCAGCTACTAATGCAGTAACAGGTGTGGCAGATGCAATGCTCGACAGTACTCCTTTGGTAGTAATAACCGGTCAGGTGGGTGCTGCTCTTTTAGGTACCGACGCTTTTCAGGAAATTGATGTAGTGGGCATAACACAACCCATAACCAAATGGGCTTATCAAATTCGGAAAGCCGAAGATATTCCTTGGGCAATCGCACGAGCGTTTTATATTGCACGGTCAGGACGTCCGGGTCCTGTAGTGCTTGATTTGACAAAAAATGCCCAATTTCAGGAATTCGAATTCGAATATAAACCTTGTACTTTTATCCGAAGCTATATTCCTATTCCTGAACTTAATCACGAGCAAATTGAGGAAGCTGCAAAACTTATTAATGCTGCAAAAAAACCTTATGCTCTTGTTGGACAAGGAGTAGTTTTGGCAAATGCAGAAGAAGAATTAAAAGCATTTCTGGAAAAAGCAGATATACCGGCTGCCTGGACTTTACTTGGTGCTTCGGCAATGCCTACTGATTTCCGTTTAAACAAAGGTTTTCTGGGTATGCACGGGAATGTAGCTCCCAATATGAAAACCAATGAATGCGATGTTTTAATAGCTATCGGCATGCGTTTCGACGACCGTGTAACCGGTGACTTGAACAGCTATGCCAAACAGGCAAAAATAATTCACATGGACATTGATGCAGCCGAAATTAACAAAAACGTGAAAGCAGACGTCCCTGTTTTGGCAAGTGTAAAAGATTCGTTACCAGCCATAACGGCATTAATTAATGAAAATAAACATACCGAATGGATTGATTCCTTCAAAGAATACGATGATAAGGAATTTGAAGTTGTTATCCAGCGAGAAGTTCATCCTGAATCGGGCGAACTGACCATGGGTGAAGTTATACGTAAAATTTCAGAAGCCACAGAAAACAAAGCGATTGTTGTAACGGATGTAGGTCAAAATCAGATGATGGCAGCCCGCTATACAAACTATTCACAAACCCGAAGTCTGGTAACATCAGGTGGATTGGGTACAATGGGCTTCGGACTTCCGGCAGCTATAGGTGCAAAAATGGGGGCTCCTGAACGTACAGTTATTATGTACAGTGGCGATGGGGGTTTTCAAATGACAATACAGGAACTAGGAACGATACTACAGGAACAAATTGGGGTAAAAATGGTTGTTCTGAACAATCATTTTCTGGGAATGGTACGCCAATGGCAGGAGATGTTTTTCGATGAAAGATACTCGTTCACAAAAATGAAAAACCCGGACTTTATTGCCATTGCAAAAGCGTATGGTATTGAAGGAAAAGAAGTATCCGAACGTGCTGAACTTGATACAGCCATTGCCGAAATGCTGAAGGATGACAAACCATATTTGCTCGTTGCAAATGTAGAAATGAAAGGAATGGTTTATCCAATGGTACCTGCCGGAGGAAGTGTAACTAATATACTATTGGGGGAATAAGCACCCTACCCCCCACAGGGGGACTTATAAATAAATTGCGACATTACAAATTAATAATTTTCCCAACCCCTTTTTTTGGGAAGTCCCCTTTGGGGATATAGGGCTTTTGTTTTATGGAAAAAACTTTATATACAATCACGGTTTTCTCAGAAAACACAGTTGGTTTGCTTAATCAAATCACCATCATTTTCACACGCAGAGGATTGAATATCGAAACTCTCTCGGTTTCGCCTTCTGCAATAAAAGGAATTCATAAATTTACAATTACTGTTCTAACTACAGCCGATGTGGTTGAAAAAGTAGTGAAGCAAATTGACAAGCGCGTAGATATTTTAAAGGCATATTTCAACACCGACGACGATTTGGTGCACACTGAAATTGCACTCTACAAAGTTTCAACAGAAAAAGTTCTTCAACAAGGCTCCATCGAACAACTTATACGAAAATACCATATTCGTGTTCTTGAAATAAATGAAAACTTCGTAGTTTTCCAAAAAGCAGGACATTATGCCGAAACACAGCAATTGTTTAATGAGCTTAGTGAAACCATCGGTGTTTTACAGTTTATTCGTTCCGGGCGCGTGGCAATTACAAAGTCGAAAGTTGAGCGTCTGAGCGATATGCTCGAAGCTATTAAAAAATACGAAAAGCAAGTTTAAACTCATTTTTCGATATTACATTTTAATAATTTTGCGGATTGAAATTTTTAATAGTGAAGAAAACTGATATTTGTATAGTTAACAAAATAAATCGAAATAAAAAAACTTACTAATAGCAGAGCATTATTTACTTTCTATTCATTAAGTTGACAACTAAAAATTTTTTTATACAAAAACTATATATTAACAATTTAAAAAACAGCTAAATATTTCAGTCAAACGAAATTGATGGCAAATAGTAAAAAAACAATGGCAAATTATTTTAATTCACTTCCACATCGCCTGAAAGTTCAGGAATTAGGAAAATGTGACTTCATGCAGGATAGCGAATTCGCTGATGGAGTAAAAAAACTGATTGGTAAAAAAGTTGTAATCGTAGGTTGCGGTGCTCAGGGATTGGCTCAAGGTTTAAACATGCGCGACAGTGGGCTTGATGTTGCTTACGCACTTCGAAAAATTGAAATTGATGAGAATCATATTTCTTATCAGAATGTACTCGCTAACAATTTTGAAGTGGATACTATTGAAAATATGATACCCAAAGGCGATTTGGTTTTAAACTTAACGCCCGATAAATATCATACTTCGGTGGTTAATCAGATAATGCCACTGATGAAACAAGGCGCATGTTTATCGTATTCACATGGCTTTAATATTGTTGAAGAAGGTATTCAAATTCGCAAGGACCTTACTGTGGTTATGGTAGCCCCGAAATCACCTGCTTCTGAAGTTCGTGCTGAATACTTGCGTGGTTTTGGTGTTCCTACGCTAATTGCTGTTCATCTCGACAATGATCCTAATGGCGATGGATTAGAAATTGCGAAAGCATATTGTGTTGCAATAGGAGGACACAAAGCTGGTGTTCTTCATTCTTCGTTTGTGGCTGAAGTGAAATCAGACTTAATGGGTGAACAAACCATACTTTGTGGTTTATTACAAACCGGTTCAATCCTCTCATTCAACAAAATGGTTGAAAAGGGAATCGAACCTTCTTACGCTTCAAAACTTGTTCAGTACGGCTGGGAAGTGATAACTGAAGCATTGAAAATCGGTGGAATTACCCATATGATGGATCGTCTTTCGAATCCGGCAAAAATTGAAGCTTACAAATTGGCTGATGAACTGAAGCAAATCATGACTCCATTGTTCAACAAACACATGGACGATATTTTATCAGGAGAATTTTCGCGCACAATGATGGAAGACTGGGCAGCCGGCGATAAAAATCTCCTTGCCTGGCGTGCAGCTACTGCCGAAACCGCATTTGAAAAAACACCTGCAGGCAATATGGAAATTTCGGAACAGGAATACTTTGATAACGCAACACTGATGGTTGCTTTCGTAAAATCGGGTGTGGAACTGGCATACGAAACTATGGTTAGCGCAGGTATGAAACCTGAATCGGCATATTATGAATCATTACACGAAACTCCGCTGATTGCAAATACGATTGCACGTAAAAAACTGTACGAAATGAACCGAGTGATATCCGATACTGCAGAATATGGTTGTTATCTGTTCGATCACGCTTGCAAACCATTACTGGCTGACTTTATGAGCAAAATTGAAACCAACGTAATAGGCAAAAACTTCAACGAAGGTAAAGATGGACATGTTGACAATTTTGAGTTAGTTCAAATCAATGCTGCAATTCGTTCACATTCAATAGAAGCAGTAGGTGCAAAACTTCGTGCTGCAATGACTGCAATGAAAAAAGTGATAGAATAAATCAACAAAAAGCTATCCAATAAAAAAACCCGCCTCTGATTTTGAAGCGGGTTTAATTTTTTTGTTGAATTGGGTTACAGCATAATTTTCTGCGTTTCTTTACCTACTCGAACAATGTATAATCCTTTAGGAATATTATTCAGTGAGATTGTACCGTTTTCAAGTTGTGCAGATAATACTTTAGTTCCAATTGATGAAAATATATCAATGGTTGTGCCATTCACAACATTTTCTACTTTCAGTGTTTTACCTGAAACAATTGTTTTGAAAGAGTTTAAAGAAGTAATAGCTGTTCCTGTAGTCTTTTCCATCAATGACATTTTATCCCAGTTAACTACAGCACCACGGTAGGTCCTGAATTGGAAATCGAAAGCGACAGCATTTGCCGGTGCTGTAAATTCAGTTGTATAAGTATTCCAAACTCCCTTTACATCAGGAAAATATTCTTCAGCACTTGAATTTGCTCCGGGACCACGTAATTTTGGATACAAGCCAGTAGCAACTAAATCAGCTTCAGCAAAAAATGCAGTTTCGTTTTTAAAATTACACCAAATACGTGCATCTGTCCCATCACCTGATACTATGTAATAAGACATTGATAATTCATAGGTTTTTCCACCTGTAATGTTAACTACCTGAGCCCAGTTTACTGTACCGCTTGCACTTACTGCATTAACTTTAAATGAATTTGCCCCTTCATTGAAAAGTGTATTATCCTGAGAAACTACTGAACCAGTTACCTTTGTACTTACAACATACCATGGAACAGGTTTCCCATCTGTCCAAGTTTCAAAACCGGAATTTTCAAGAATATTTGTTTGTGCCTGAACAAAAACAAAACAAAAAATTGTAAATAATAAAAAAGTAATTTTTCTCATGTTCTATGTATTTATTTATAAATTTATCGAAAATAGCCTACAAAGATAATGTATATTAATTACAAAAACAATAAATTTTTGCTTTTAGTTGATAAAAGAATATTTATTTATACTGATTGTAATAACATTAGTGGTTTATACTTATCATATATGTTGAAAACTTAATAGGTGTACTTAATACAATGCGAAAAAAAAATACTACTTTTGCATTCTGTTTAAATTTGAAATGAATGTACGAAATAAAACCCGAGTATATTTTTGAAACAAGCTGGGAAGTGTGTAATATGGTGGGTGGTATTTATACCGTATTATCTACCAAAGCCGACACCTTGAAAGAACAACTAAACGATCATCTTATTTTCATTGGCCCCGATTTTTGGGAAGAAAAAGAAAATCCGCTTTTCGATTATCAGCCTGAATTATTTCCGGAATGGACTGCATGGATGTTAACCAATTACAAACTTGCAGTTCGCACCGGAAAATGGAATATTCCCGGTAATCCTTTGGTTATACTTGTTAAATTCCAACCTTTACTCGAAATTCGCAACGAAATTTATGGCAAAGCCTGGGAAAAAACAGGCGTAAATTCTATCGCCGGTTATGGCGACTATCACGAAGCTTCTATGTTTGGCTGGTCGGCGGGTATGGTCATAGAAGGTTTCTGCAATTTTTACAGTTTGCTGCCTACAAATAATGTAATAGCACATTTTCACGAATGGATGACAGCTTTCGGTATTAACTACCTTAAAATATATCAACCCGGAATAGCAACCGTTTTCACAACGCATGCCACTACTATAGGCAGATCAATAGCAGGAAATCATAAACCACTCTACAACTACCTCTACGAATACAACGGTGACCAAATGGCAGAAGAACTGAATGTAGTTTCGAAACATTCGGCCGAAAAAACTGCCGCTCATATTGCCGATTGTTTTACAACTGTAAGCGAAATTACCGCACTTGAATGTAAACAACTACTGGAACGAGCTCCTGATGTGATAACACCTAACGGTTTTGACGATGATTTCGTACCTAAAGGAAAAGCATTTACTGCCATTCGTAAAAATTCACGCGAATTGCTGGCTAAAGTTACCGAAACATTACTGGGACAAAAAATTGAAGTTAACGCACTTTTTGTTTCCACAGCCGGACGTTACGAGTTTAAAAATAAAGGATTAGACATATTTATCGAATCGCTCAAATACCTCAATGATATGAGCGAACTTAAGCGTGAAGTAATTGTCTTTATCATGGTTCCTGCATGTACCAACAAACACCGTACCGAACTGGTGCACGAAATGAATAACGGACGCCGCATTCCTTCCAACACCAACCGATTAACAACGCACGAACTTTGTAACCATTACTCCGATAACATTTTAGAAGCCCTTAACTGGTTTCATTTACGTAATGATGCAAATTCAAACGTTAAAGTAGTGTATGTACCATCATATTTGAATGGCAATGATGGAGTATTCAATTTACCCTACTATCAGCTACTTGCAGGAATGGATTTAACTGTTTTCCCTTCATATTATGAACCATGGGGTTATACGCCACTCGAAAGCATTGCATTTTCTGTACCTACCATTACAACAGATCTTTCAGGATTTGGACAATGGGTAGCTCACAAACCGCATGATATAACAGACGGTGTTGCAGTGCTGCACCGTTCGGATTACAACAATTACGAACTTGCTGTAAATATCGCTAAATACATTTCCAGATTTGCCTCTTTTACAATTGAAGAGGTAGACACTATTCGAAAAAAAGCTAATGCAATATCGAAAAAAGCACTTTGGAAGCATTTTATTGTACATTACTTTGAAGCTTATCGTATTGCTCTTACTAATTTAAAACTAAGAAACACACATTAAACTTAAATTGATTGCCATTTTTTTGCAATCGTTTGATACTGTAATCATCAATTTCAAGAATGATGATTTATACTTTGTTTTAAAAAAAAAGAATAATTTTGCAACCTAAAAATAGAAAATTGAACAGATTATTTCATAAAAATATTGGATATGAAAATAAAAGTAAATAATGTAAGTGAAACAAATTGGAAAGAATTTGTAGTAAAATCGAATTTGCCAGATGGATTAAAAAAACTCGAAGAAATAGCATATAACCTCTGGTGGGTTTGGAATAGTGATGCTAAAAACCTATTCCGCAATCTTGACCCGGATGGTTGGGTCGAAGCAGAATCAAATCCTGTTCGATTAATAAACAATTTGAGTTACGAAAAATTACAGAAACTTGCATCCGATAAGGAATTTCTTGAAAAGCTAAATGCTGTTTACAACAATTTCAGAACTTACATGAGTGTTCCGCTCAACAATAATAAGCCAACTATTGCCTATTTCAGCATGGAATATGGCTTAACAGAAGTATTAAAAATATATTCCGGAGGTTTGGGTGTTTTGGCAGGCGATTATCTGAAAGAAGCCAGCGATTGTGCCGTTAACCTAACTGCGATTGGTTTCCTTTATCGCTATGGTTATTTCACCCAGTCATTATCTCCTGATGGTCAACAAATAGCAGTTTACGAAGCACAGAACTTTAACAATCTACCAATTACACTTGTTAAAGATACCAACGATCATCCTGTATTGGTTGAAGTACCTTACCCGGGACGCACAGTTTATGCCAATATCTGGAAAGTTTCAGTAGGTAGAATCAATCTTTACCTCCTGGACACAGATAATGAAAAAAATTCAGATGAGGATAAATCAATTACGCATCAATTATATGGCGGCGATTGGGAAAACCGTTTGAAACAGGAAATTATGCTTGGTATCGGTGGTATTTTAGCATTGAAGAAACTTGGTATCACCAAGCAGGTTTATCATTGCAACGAAGGACACGCAGCTCTTATCAACGTGCAGCGCCTCGTTGATTATATCACAGAAAAAAATCTTACTTTTAACCAAGCTTTGGAAGTGGTTCGTGCAAGTTCACTTTATACAGTTCATACTCCTGTACCGGCTGGACATGACAGCTTTGATGAAGGTTTGTTTGGAAAATACATGAGTACATATCCTGAAAAACTTCAGTTAAGCTGGGATGAGTTTATTGATATGGGTCGTGAAAATCCCGGCAACAAAGAAGAAAGATTCAATATGAGTGCTTTTGCTTGCAATACCTGCCAGGAAGTAAATGGTGTAAGTTGGCTACATGGAAAAGTTTCACAAGAAATGTTTAATCCACTTTGGAAAGGATATTTTCCGGAAGAACTGCATGTAAATTATGTTACAAACGGGGTACACTTACCTACATGGACAGCCTCAGAATGGAAAGCAGTTTACGAAAAACATTTTTCAAAAGATTTTTATACTGATCAGTCGAATATGAAAATTTGGCAGGCAGTATATGATATCCCCGACCAGGAAATATGGAATACACGAACGGTTTTGAAAAATCGTTTGATTGATTTTATAAAAGTTCAATTCCGTGAAAACTGGCTTAAAAATCAGGGCGATCCATCACGAATTGTGTCAATACTCGAATCTATCAATCCAAATGCTTTAATAATTGGATTTGGTCGCAGGTTTGCTACATACAAACGTGCTCATTTACTGTTTACGGATCTTAAACGTCTCGAAGCTATTGTTAATAATCCAAACCGTCCGGTTCAGTTCCTGTTTACGGGTAAAGCACATCCGGCCGATGGTGGTGGACAAGGATTGATTAAGCGGATTATTGAAATTTCACGTATGCCGCAATTTCTGGGAAAAGTTATCTTCCTCGAAAATTATGACATGCGACTTGCAAAACGACTGATTTCAGGTGTTGATATCTGGCTAAACACTCCTACCCGACCGCTTGAAGCATCGGGCACATCGGGCGAAAAAGCACAAATGAACGGTGTACTCAACTTCTCAGTACTTGATGGTTGGTGGCTCGAAGGGTATGTGAAAGGTGCCGGATGGGCATTAACAGAAAAACGCACGTATGAAAATCAGGAAAGTCAAGATCAACTCGATGCTGCAACTATTTACAGCATGCTTGAAAACGAAATCATACCACTCTACTTTGCCAAAGGAACAAAAGGTTTTTCACCCGATTGGATTCAGTATATCAAAAATTCAATCGCTCTTATCACTCCACGCTACACAACCAAGCGTATGATGGATGATTATTTCGATAAGTTTTACTATAAACTTGCTACACGATCGGGTTATTTAAGCGAAAATAATTATGCAAAAGCAAAAGAAATTGCTGCATGGAAAGAAAAGATGTCTTCAATTTGGGATAAAATTCAAGTAACAAGTGTTGTAGTTCCGGATAAATTTCTACATGAACCCGTTGTAGGAGAAGATTACGAATTGAAAGTTGAAATTGACACCAATAATCCGAATGAGAAGGGTATTGGACTTGAATTGGTAATTACTCGACTTGATAAAAACAATAAAGATACACTTTACGATATTGAAGAAATGCAAATAGTAAAATCGGAAGGTTCTAAACTAACATTTAGTGTAGATTACAAACTGAATCTGGCAGGTTCTTTTAAATATGCTTTCAGAATGTTCCCGAAAAACGAAGATTTACCTCATAGACAGGACTTTTGTTTTGTACGATGGATTTAAAATTGCAGTTAAAACTTTAAAAACAGATATACTCATATTGGGTATATCTGTTTTTTTATATGTCATTTTCTTTATCAATTTGGAATAAAGCTTTGTTTTTTAATAAAATGAATGCTGCAGGTATTGTAAATAACAGTAGCAGTAAAAAAACAAACCTTTCATCTTTGGGTACTAACATTGTAAAGTATAAATACATATAAGTATAGGCAAGCTGAAAAAAATATGTAAGCAGTATATTTCGATTGAATATGAAGTAAAGGTAAGTAAGTATTATATTAATGATAACAGAAAGAAACATATAAGTAATCCCTAAAAACACATCGTTAATGTATAAATATGCATTGCTGAGAAACCATAAAATACCTGTAAAAATAGTGGCTAAAAAAATATGCATTGTTGAACCTGCCTTATTCAAAAAATATCCACGCCATCCAAGTTCTACGGAAAATGCTCCAATTATAGGAAATAATAAAACATACCAATTAATTACAAAGGGCTCAGTATTAGGTTTGTAAATAAAATAGAATAGAAAAAAAGCCACAGGAAAAATCAAAAGAGGTAAAAAAGCTATTAATACCCCACCTAAAGTTGTTTTTTTGGTTGGAATGATTCTGCGTGCTAACATACCCTGACCTACCCCAGGTTCTTCGTAACCAAACATTAATACTATGGCAATTATTCCGGGTATCAGATTGCTTAATGAAATATAAAAATGAAAATTGTAAAAATCAATAAAAATCTGAAAAAGCAAACTAAACAATAAAGTAAGAAAAAAAAATATCATTAGTTTACTGTAAGTTGAAGTAATCATATATAGTATTATTTGTAATTTTTTCAGAAATAATTTAAGATTATTCAAAAAAACTTTCTTTTTTGTTTGCGAAATTAGCTATTTAATTTCATTTTATTTATCAAAACATTTTATTTTTTACAAATCATCAAAACACAATGTGTTCGACTTTAAATTTTCCTGTCTCCTCTATACAATATTTAATAATAAAACTACCATGATAAAGGCTACTTATTCTAAAAATATCAGAATTTACACCCTGAAAAATTAATTTCCCATCAATTGAGAATATTGTTAATTCTTTAATTTGTCTGTTGAATTTTAGTTCTTTAGCATTTCTGTTAAAACTGAAAAAAAAATTATTTGATTGTATATTAGATGATTTAGTAGTGGTTTTAAAGGCATTCATAGCCAAGGTAGGTTTACCGTTGTTGTCAAATGCACCGAGTGTGTACCCTTTCCACTGTCCGTAGGTCTGTGGTTCCCAATAAAACACACCTAATCCTTTTCCGTTCGAAACAGATTTAGTTTTTGCAATAAGATCTGTAAGAAAACTGTATGAAGCTGCAGCATTGTCCCAACTCATTCCACATTCAACAATCATAACTTCTTTGCCATATCGGGTTACCATATCGTTCATATTGGCTAAACAGGCTTTATTAGCATTACTCCAGTCGTTTGGTGTAGTGTACCAATTGGGGTAAAGCGACATCCCAACGACATCCCATTTACCTCCATTATTTTTCAAACCATCAAAAAGCCAACGGAACAAACTATTGTCGTATCCATTTTGTAAGTGCACAATAACTTTTGCATCTGGGAATACAGCTTTTGTTGCATTATAACCTGCAGTGGTAAGTGCAGCATAATTTGCCATGTTAGTCGATGCTTTGCCGGTTTCCCAAAGCATTCCATTACCGGTTTCATTACCCACTTGAACCCATTCTGGTGTAATGCCGTTATCCTTTAAAAGTGTAAGAACCTCCATCGTATGATTTGAAACAGCAGACTTTAATTCTTCAAAACTAAGATTAGTCCATGCAGAAGGCTTGGTTTGCTTGCCCGGATCTGCCCAGGAATCACTGTAATGAAAATCAATCATCAGCCTTAATCCTAAGTCATTGGCCCTTCTGGCTTTTATTAACATATCTTCAGCATTACACCATCCACTCGCAGGATTCACCCATACTCTTAACCGGATAGCATTGATCCCCAGGCTTTTTAACAAACTCATACATTCCATTTCCTTACCTTCAGCATTATAAAATTTTTTTCCTGCTGATTCCATTTCGGTAAGCCAACTTACATCAGCACCATTGGCAAATATTGTGTGAAGATTTGTGTCAACTTTAGATGAAATTGAATCATTTAGATTTTCAACAGGATCAAGTTCATGGCAACTTGAAGGGACTGTTATGAATAAGAGGATTATTAAAGATAATACTGTTGTGAAGTTATGAAAAATTTTCTTCATTGTTTGAATTTTTTAGTATTACTTCGGTTTATCGAAAACAAATTAGTAAAGTTCTTTCTAATTTGATTAATCATTTTGTTTTAAAATACTTATTTAAATGCTTTCAATGCATTAGTAGGTTTCCCATCATCTCCCCAACAGCTTAAACCATACCTACTCCAGCTTCGTGCGCCTTGGGGTTCCCAATATAAAACGCCCAATCCTTTTTTATTTGGAATTTTCTTAACAATTTTTATTACAGCTTTGAGCATTTCATAGGTATTCTGAACTTTGAAATCTTCACCACCAATTTCCACTACCATCACTTCCTTTCCGTAACGATTTACCATGTCGTTCAGATTAAAAGCTAAATCATCAATAATTTGTGTGTAATCAGGTTTATTTTCAAGCCAGTAGGGATAAAACGACATGCCTATGACATCGTATTTAACATTATATTTAGTAGCATTATCAAACCAATTTCGAAAGCGGGCATTGTTATTGCCTTGATCCACATGAATAATTACTTTTGATTTTGGAAATACAGATTTAACTGCATCGTACCCTGCATTTAGAAGTTGAGCAAGTTGTGGCCAGTTATTGGTATGTCCTTCGGGATACACCATGCCTGTCGGAATTTCGTTCCCTATTTGTACCCATTCAGGGGTTACACCTGCATTTTTTAACGCAAGCATTACATCAGTTGTATATTCATACAAAGCTTTTTTCAATTCATCAAATCCAAGTCCTTCCCATGCTTTGGGCTTGTGTTGTTTTCCCGGATCAGCCCAAGAATCGCTGTAATGAAAATTAATCATAATCCTCATTCCTGCTTTTTTTGCACGAACTGCCATTGCTACTGTTTCTTCCTTGCTGCAATGTCCGCTGTATGGATTTTCAGAAGGATTAACCCATGTACGAAGTCTGATCGTATTCATTCCATGGTCTTTGAGTATTTTCAGACAGTCTTCTTGTTTGCCTTTTGGGTTATAAAATTTATAACCAGATGCTTCCATTTGTGGAAGCCAACTTACATCAGCACCTTTAGCAAATTTTTGTGCCGTAGAATTATAAATAATAAAACTAAAAATGATTATAAAGAAAGTAACGGGTTTATTCATAACTGATTTATAATTAATTCCCAAAGATAAAAAAAAAACTGAAACCTTTTGATTTGAACAAAGTAAAATTCGAAAATTATTATTAAAATTTTTTCAGTAACTTTGCGGGTCAAAATTTTAAAAAATTAATTCATAAAGAATTGTAATTTATGGCTGTAATCAAACCGTTCAAAGGCATTCGTCCTCCTAAAAATCTGATAGAGAAAGTAGCTTCACGTCCTTATGATGTATTAAATTCAGATGAAGCACGCGCCGAAGCTGCAGGAAATCCCATGTCGCTCTATCATATCATAAAACCCGAAATTGACTTCGAACCCGGCACAGATGAACATGATGAAAAAGTATATAAAAAAGCGCTGGAAAACTACATTAATTTTAAAAAACAAGGCTGGCTTGTGCAGGATACAAAAGAACATTATTATGTTTACGCACAAACTATGAATGGTAAAACGCAATATGGTCTGGTTGTTTGTGCTCATGTAGATGATTATATGCAGGGCAGAATTAAAAAGCATGAGCTTACTCGTCGGGATAAGGAAGAAGACCGAATGAAACATGTACGTATTAACAATGCGAATATTGAACCGGTATTTTTTGCGTACCCTCATAATTCGGAACTTGACACAATCGTATCAGAAATCATAAGAAACAAACCCGAATATGATTTTATCGCTCCCGGAGATGGTTTCGGACATCATTTTTGGGTTATTGATAATAATGAAACCATTGAAAGAATAACCGAAATTTTTACAACAATACCATCGCTTTATATTGCTGATGGACATCATCGTTCCGCTGCAGCAGCACTTGTTGGAGATGAAAAAAGACGTTTAAATCCCAATCATACAGGCAATGAAGAATATAATTACTTTATGGCTGTATGTTTTCCGGATAATCAACTGAATATTATTGATTATAACCGGGTTGTAAAAGATCTGAATAACCTTACCGACGAAGAATTTCTTAATAAGCTCACAGAGTATTTTGACATAGAAAATAAATGTAGTGAAATATACAAACCCAATAAATTACACAATTTCTCGTTGTATTTGTCGGGAAATTGGTATTCACTTACTGCGAAACAGGGTACCTATAACGATAACGACCCGATTGGAGTACTTGATGTAACTATTTCGTCAAATCTTATTCTGGACAAGATTCTAGGCATAAAAGATTTGCGAAGCGATAAGAGAATTGATTTTGTAGGAGGAATACGAGGTCTGGGCGAATTAAAAAAACGTGTTGACAGTGGCGAAATGCGCGTTGCTCTTGCACTTTATCCTGTATCGATGCAGCAATTAATTGACATTGCTGATACCGGAAATATTATGCCACCCAAAACTACATGGTTCGAACCTAAACTTCGTTCAGGCCTGGTGATACATGAACTTGTTTAGAAAATTCAGACCATGCTTTTCAGATAAAACGTTAAAATTCAATATAATTAATTTCAGGAAATTCACTTTTTGATGGTAAACAAAAAAGCTATTTATTTACTGATTATCTTTGGCACTTTTTTGTTTCAGAGCTGTGGAATAAAAGCGCGAATTAAAAAAGCCGATAAACAATTTGAGCTGGGTGAATATTACTCAGCCGGCGAAATTTACAGAAGTGTTTACGGACGAATATCCGGCAAAGATCGGGAACTTCGTTCGAAAGTTGCTTTCAGACAAGCGGAAAGCCATCGACTTACAAATTATTCTGTACAAGCAGAAAGAGCTTACCTTAATTCCATCAAAAATAATTATGCTGACAGCATAATCTTTCTACGCTATGCTCAAATTTTACACCGAAACAGTAAATATACAGAAGCAGCTAAAAATTATGCAATTTACCTTCAGAAAGACAGTAGTTGTTTATTAGCAAAGAATGGTTTAGAAGCAACTCGTATTGCCGAAAAACTGAAATCTGAAACCACCGACTACATCGTAAAAAAAGCTGACATTTTCAATTTGCGACGCTCTTCAACGTTTAGTCCTGCTTTTGCAGGATCTGATAATGGAATGTTATTCTTTACTTCTACCCGTCAGTTTAATAAAAAAGTAGTGCAAAAAAACAGTTCAGTAACCGGACAGCCTGTAAATAAAATATTTTACGTTCGTAAAAATGCTGCCGGAAAATGGGAGAAACCTGAAATTATAGGAAGTGAGGTTAATACAATTACTACTGATGATGGCGTTTGCAGTTTTTCTCCCGATGGAAAAACCATGTTTATTACAAGAGCTTATCAGCAATTAAACAGCGATGCTGGAACAGAAATTTTTTCATCCACCCGTGCCGGTGGTGCATGGAGCGAACCTAAAAAAATTAAATTCTTTGCCGACAGCACTATTTCCGTTGCTCATCCTGCTATAGCACCCGATGGTGAAACCATTTACTTTGTTTCCGATGCTCCAAAAGGATATGGCGGTAAAGATATCTGGAAAGGCAAACTCGAAGGCGATGTTTGCAAATATATTGAAAACGCCGGACCGGAAATAAATACTCCCGGCGACGAAATGTTCCCAACTGTAAAAGATCAGAATACAATATATTTTTCATCGAATGGACAACCGGGATTGGGAGGATTGGATATTTTTAAAGCTGAAAAACAAAAAGACGGTACTTGGAAAGTTTCAAATGCAGGTGTACCTTTAAATTCGAATGCCGACGATTTTGGAATGGTATTCGAAAACAAAGTTGAGCGTGGTTTTTTTAGCTCCAATCGAGGAGAACCGAGAGGATTTGACGCTTTATGGAGTTTCGAAATGCCTGTAAATGAGTTTGTGGTAGAAGGTAAAGTTCTGGACGATCAGCAAAACCCGATACCTGATGCTATTGTACGTTTGGTTAGCAATAACGGAATGAATGCACGTGTGGTAACTCGCAAAGATGGTTCGTACCGTATTAAACTGGAAAAAGATATAAACTGTGTAATGATGGCATCAGCTAGAGGTTATCTTAACAGCGAAGCAAAACTTAGCACAGTCGGTGTGAAGGAAAGTAAAGCCTTTGCGCAGGATTTCAAGCTTACAGCTATCTATAAACCAATTCAATTGAATAACATTTTCTACGAATTTGGCAAATGGAATCTTACACCGGAATCAGTCACCGGACTCAACGCATTAATAAAAATTCTGAAAGATAATCCCAATATAACCATTGAATTGAGCGCTCATACCGATTATAAAGGAGATAACGCAAATAATAAATTATTGTCCGAACGTCGTGCAAAATCAGTGGTCGATTATTTGATAGCTGAAGGAATTGCCTCAAACAGGCTTACTGCAGTTGGATATGGTGAAGAAAAACCTTTTGTAGTTGATACAAATGCTGCCCGTATTTATCCATTTTTGAAAGAAAATGATGTACTTACTGAACAATACATACTAAAACTAACACCTGAACAACAGGAAATAGCAAACCAAATAAACCGACGTACCGAATTCAGAGTTCTTCGGACTAATTACAAATAGTTACGAGTGTCGGGTTTCGCTATACTTGTTTACTCGTTCACTTGTTCACTTGTTTACCAAACCTCGTAACTTGTAACTCGTAACTTGCTCACATATATAAAAAATGAAACAATATCTTGATTTACTTCAACGGGTACTAACCGAAGGAACTTTTAAAACCGACCGGACAGGCACAGGTACATACAGTATTTTTGGACATCAGATGCGTTTTAATCTTGATGATGGTTTTCCGTGTCTTACGACTAAAAAACTGCATTTAAAATCAATAATTCATGAGTTACTCTGGTTTCTGAAAGGAGACACGAATGTAAAATATCTTCAGGAAAACGGAGTGCGTATATGGAACGAATGGGCTGATGAGAATGGAAATCTCGGTCATATTTACGGTTATCAGTGGCGATCCTGGCCAAAATACAATGGAGGATTTATTGATCAGATTTCAGAAGCCGTAGAAACAATAAAAAACAAACCTGATTCGCGTCGAATTATAGTCAGTGCATGGAATGTAGCCGACTTACCAAATATGAATTTACCTCCCTGCCACGCTTTTTTTCAGTTTTATGTTGCTGACGGACGTTTAAGCCTTCAGCTTTATCAGCGAAGTGCCGACATATTTCTGGGAGTTCCTTTCAATATTGCTTCTTATGCATTGTTATTGATGATGATGGCGCAGGTAACCGATTTAAAAGCAGGTGATTTTGTTCATACTCTTGGCGATGCGCACATTTACTTAAATCATTTGGAACAGGTAAAATTACAACTGACACGTGAACCAAGAAAACTTCCGGTAATGATGATTAACCCAAATGTTAAAAATATTTTTGATTTTAAATTTGAAGATTTTGAACTTACCGAATACAATCCACATCCGCATATAAAAGGTGATGTAGCCGTATAATTACACACTTCAACAAAATATGTGCAATTTTTTAAACATGTTTAGCTTTTAGGCGTGATTATCTAATTATTTTTTTTGTAATTTTGCAATTCACTTGTTCAAAATTTTTATGGATGAACACAACCAAAATAAGTCGTAAATATGTGTAAAGTATCAATTATTGCAGCCGTATCCGACAATTACGTCATCGGCAAAAACAATCGACTGCCCTGGCACATGCCAAACGATTTGAAACGCTTTAAAGAACTCACTACAGGTAATGTGGTACTAATGGGGAAAAGAACTTTTACAAGTTTACCAAACGGACCACTCCCAAACAGAAAAAACCTCGTTCTTACTTCTACACTTACTGAGGGTATTACCAAAGGATATTTTGAAGCAATTTCGATGGAAGATGCACTTGAACTTTGCGAAAATGTTGACAAAATATTTGTAATAGGAGGTTCAGTAGTATTTAAACAAAGTATGCAATTCGCTGACGATATGTACATTACCTGGGTTCACGGAGAGTTCGATGGAGATGCAACTTTTCCGAAGATAAACCCTGCAACTTGGGAAGAAGTATCACGCGAAGATTTCCCTGCTGACGATAAACACGCATATCCATATTCATTTTGTTATTATCGACGAAAGAAAAATAAAAAAAAATATTGATTTAATTTTTATGATTTCAAATTAAAGCATCGGACTGAAAAGTTTCCGATGCTTTTTACTTTCAAAATGCTATAATAACACTAAAAAAAATATCATAAAAGCATCAATAATATACTTAAGTAAATTAATTTGTATATCTTTGTAATATCAATAAAATTAATTTACAATCAAAATAATATGAGTTACCTTATAAAACCCAAAAACTATCAACCACACCTCAACCTTCAACAAACAGAGTTAGGTATAATGAAAATTAAAGATTTCTTACAGTCAAATCTTTCATCAGAATTAAGGCTACGACGCGTAACTGCTCCTTTGTTTGTACTAAAAGGAACCGGTATAAACGATGACCTGAATGGAGTAGAAAGAGCAGTAAATTTTCCAATAAAAGATTTTGGCGATGCACGTGCCGAAGTGGTTCATTCATTGGCTAAGTGGAAAAGAATGATTCTGGCTGATTATGGCATTGAAAATGGATACGGAATTTATACTGACATGAATGCTATCAGAGCTGATGAAGAATTAGGCAATCTACATTCACTGTATGTAGATCAGTGGGATTGGGAACGTGTTATTACAGCAGAAGAAAGAAATCTGGAATTCTTAAAAAATATTGTACGACGAATTTACGCAACGCTCTTACGTACAGAATATCTCGTTTCCGAAAGTTTTCCCCAATTCCGACCCGTTTTGCCAGAGGATATTACCTTTATTCATGCCGAAGAATTGCGACAAATGTATCCCGATAAAACACCCAAAGAACGTGAATACGAAATCACAAAAAAACACAAAGCAGTGTTTATTATTGGAATTGGTTGTGCATTGGGAGATGGAAAAAAACACGACGGACGTGCACCTGATTACGATGATTGGACTACGATAGCTGAAAATGGGTTACCAGGGCTAAATGGTGACATTTTGTTATGGAATCACGTATTGGAATTACCATTTGAAATTTCATCAATGGGTATAAGAGTTGATAAAACAGCTTTATTGCGTCAACTCGAAATTGAAGGTAAAAATGAACGTCTCGAATTATACTTTCATAAACGTTTAATGAACGATACACTTCCATTATCCATTGGAGGAGGTATCGGTCAGTCACGAATTTGCATGTTTCTGCTTCGTAAAGCACATATTGGCGAAATTCAGGCGAGTATCTGGCCTGATGAAATGATTGCAGAATGTAAAAAATTGAATATTCATTTAATTTAAAAATCTTAAAAACAACTTGTTGACTCCCGGAAAGACTTATTTTTTTCGGGAGTTTTTCTATAATCAAAACTAATGAAATTTATGTATTTTTGAACAATCAGCTAATGACTAAACTATAATAAATAATTGAAACATTATATATTTTTTATTTTGATTCTGTGTCATTTAATCAAAAATTGCTTATCTCCTCCTTTTTTTGTACTTTCGTGCAGAAATTTCAACTATCAGAATTAAAATGAATATCGACTTTAATAAAATGAATGGCCTTATTCCGGCTATTATTCAGGATGATCAGACTTCTAAAGTACTCATGTTGGGCTTTATGAACCAAGAAGCCTTTGAGACCACAAAAAATACCGGAAAAGTTACTTTTTTCAGTCGCTCGAAAAACCGGTTATGGACTAAAGGAGAAGAAAGTGGTAATTTTCTGCATGTCGTATCTATATTAACCGATTGTGATGACGACACATTGCTGATAAAAGTAAATCCAGTTGGTCCTGTTTGTCACACCGGTGCCGATACTTGCTGGAACGAGACAAACAATGGAGGCATAGGTTTTCTGAATTATCTTCAGCATTTTATCCAAAAACGCTATATGGAGATGCCTGAAGGATCATATACGACTTCCCTATTTAAAAAAGGAGTAAACCGTATGGCACAAAAGGTAGGCGAAGAAGCCGTTGAAACTGTGATTGAAGCAGTAAACGGTACAGATGATGGATTTCTTTATGAGGCATCCGATTTGATTTATCATCTGATAGTTCTGCTTACTTCAAAAGGTTATTCACTCGATGATTTAGGAAACGAGTTGAAAAAACGTCATAAATAATAGATCAAATTTTTATTTAGTAAAAATCATTAATTGAATAACGAATATTTTTTCAATGGGAAGAAAACAACTTATCGTTTATCGCAACGTGGAAATCTGTCAGCAGGATAGAACTGTACTGAAAAACGTCAATATTGAAATTAATAGTGGTGAGTTTATATATCTCCTTGGAAAAGTGGGAAGCGGAAAAACTTCGCTTATGAAATCCTTTTACAGTGAACTTCCTGTAACAAGTGGCTCAGCTCATATTTTCGACTACGACTTGACAACTATAAAAGAAAACGAAATTCCGTACCTGAGACGAAAAATTGGTATTGTATTTCAGGATTTTCAATTATTAACTGATAGAAACGTTTACGAAAATCTAAAATTTGTACTACTTGCTACAGGGTGGAAAGATTTTGCTATGATTGATGAACAGATAAATTCCGTACTGAAACAAGTTGACATGAGCGGAAGTTACAATAAACTTCCTCATCAATTGTCGGGTGGTGAACAACAACGTGTAGTGATAGCAAGAGCCTTGTTGAATTCACCTGAGATAATAATTGCAGATGAGCCTACCGGAAATCTCGATACCGACACCGGACGTGATATTGTAGAATTACTCAATAACATTCGAAAATCGGGTACAACAGTAATTATGGCAACCCACAATTTAAACTGGGTGGATATTTTCCCTGGAAGAATTTTTGGGTTTGATGACCTGCAGATTTTCGAAATACAACATCCTTCAATAGCAAAAATTAAGGATACTGAAGATAAACAAAGTATTTCAGCAATTGAAACCGACACTATTGAACAAATTAATTCCGAAAATTAAGCCAACATCAAAATAATTATGCGAAAACTTGTTTGTCCGCAATGTAAAATACAACGATTCAGAATTAAAAATGATAAAGGTGATTCGATAATTGTTACAGTTAACGATAATTTAGAAATTGAACCACTAAACGAATCTGAAACATTAGAAGGATTCGACTTAAATACACTTTATTGTTTGGGTTGTTCCTGGCAGGGCACTAAAAACAAACTGGTAAAATACTAAAACAAGAAAGGCGCTGAGAATCAATTGTATCCCAACGCCTTTTTAAAATTTCTGTTATTCTAATTACCTCCCGCCGAGTCAGGAATCATTTCCTCTACAGCATTCTGCACACCTTTAGCATCAATTCCGTTTTCGCGTTTAGCTCTGCTTTCGCAAGTTTTGCAAAGATTTGTAATTTTCTTCAATTCGCGAGCCTGCGCAACTGTGCCTTCAAAAATTTCGTCGGTACGGTCGGTATTAATGTGTGAACAGTCAGAATATATGTGATAAACCGTCCCCGATTTTGTCCAATAAACACGATTCAAACCATTGTTCAGTTGTTCAACCTGTTGTGTTTGTTCAGTATATTGCTCTACCGAGGGCGGATTAAAGTCAACACCTGTAATTCCGGCAATTACAAGAGCTACTGCTGCAATGGAACCAAGAATACCTTTTTGTTTGCCACTCATATTTTTATTAGTAAAAATGAGAACAACCAAAGGTAAAAAGGCTAACACACCAATTATTGCCCCAAGTTGATTCTGTATAAAAAATTTCACTTTATCTTTTTCAGATGCAGGGTCAAAACGGTTTGCTTTTTTCCAAAGTAATGAGCCTGCAACGGCAAAAATCAAATCGACAACAATCAGTATTATTAACAAGGTCATTTTTAATGGTACCTGATAAAGCAAATAAATGGCACCTGCCTGCAATCCGATTGCTATTACCCACGAAACGATAGCTAAAATTCTGAAATTTTTAGCTTTTGCTTTACTTTCGTCACTTGCTACGAAAGTTGTAGTTTGGGTGGGTGAAACATTTACACTGCCACCACCTTCCACTTTGGTAATTTTCTTTGTTGTTTTCTTTTCCATGTTTACTGCCGATTTTAATTAAGTTTTATAAAAAATTTTAATTACAAATATAAATTAATTTCAAATAAAATAATTTCTGAAGAACGATACAAATATAATTAAAATGTTTGAAGATTATTTTTCCCAAAAAATATCACCAATGATTATTATTTACAACAGACATTTCAACATTAAAAATAAGCCTGCTTTTTTTTAATTTCATAAAAAAACAGGCTTCATTTCAAAATAAATCACAAGTTAAAAAACTATTAATCAATTTAATTTAACATCAAATTCCTCTTTTAACATACTTGGTGTGCAGCAAGTGATGTGATTTTTCACTCAGTGGTTTTCCGAGAAAATCTTTATAAATTTTTATTACTTCAGGGTTTAAATGTGATTTACGCAAAGGCATTCCTTCATCTTCTGCATAAATAGCTTCAGCTCTTTTCCGTCTGATTTCAGGATTTGTAGGAATGGGCTGACCACCGCCACCCAAACAACCACCTGGACAAGCCATAAATTCGATAAAGTGATAATTTGCCTTGCCTGAGTTTACAGCTTTCATTACCTCCCGTGCATTTACCAAACCGTGTGCTACAGCACATTTAAGTTCTACTCCATCCAAAAACGCCCATTCCTGTAAAGGATTTTCAATTTTTATTGATGCTTCTCTTATACCTTCCATGCCACGAACCGGAGTAATATTCAAGTTTTCGAAAGGTACATCACGTCCTGTAACAATTTCGTAAGCGGTACGTAATGCCGCCTCCATTACTCCACCTGTAGAACCGAAAATTACCCCTGCACCGGTTGATTCTCCCATAAGCCTGTCATAATGCATTTCTTCAATTTTCGAGAAATCGATACCGGCTTGTTTTATCATAATGGCAAGTTCACGGGTTGTAAGTACGTAATCAACGTCTCGATATCCGCTGTCATGCATTTCAGGCCGGCTTGCTTCAAATTTTTTAGCAGTACATGGCATAATGGAAACACATACAATTTTATCCGGATCGAGTTTACGAGCCTGAGCGTAATACGTTTTAACCAAAGCTCCAAACATTTGCTGTGGCGATTTACAGCTTGACAGCATATCGAGATTTTCAGGAAAAAGATGCTCGATATATTTTATCCATCCGGGTGAACACGAAGTTGCCATAGGCAATTTTACGTCCGGGTCTTTATCTACCAAAGCACGTTTCAAACGGGTGAGCAATTCTGTTCCTTCTTCCATAATCGTAAGATCGGCCGTAAAATCGGTGTCCATCACAGCATCAAAACCCAAATGTTTAAGTGCCGAAACCATTTTACCAGTAAGGCGTGTGCCCGGTGGGAAACCTAATTCTTCGCCCAAGCCAACCCTTACAGCAGGTGCGGTTTGCACAACCACATGTTTTGTTTTGTCAGCAATTGCATCCCAAACTTCTTCGATATAATTTTTTTCGACCAATGCACCTGTAGGGCAATGAATTATACATTGTCCGCAATTAGTACAAACTGCATCATTGAGCGATTTTTCGAAAAAAGTAGTTATTTTCATCTGATCGCCTTTGTAAGCAACGGATAGTGCATTAACTCCTTGTAATTCAGCACAAGTTCGAACACATCGCTGACAACGCACACATTTACTGTCGTCCTTAATTATTGAAGGTGAAAATTTGTCTATTGTATAATTTTTGAAAGGAACAAGACGTATAAATTCCTGCTCCATAATTTTATATTCAGAAGCTAAACTTTGCAACTCACAGTTTCCATTTTTATAGCAACGTGTACAATCTGAATTGTGTTCTGATAGTAGAAGCTCAAGAATGTACTTGCGTGAATTGCGTACTTTTAATGAATTTGTAAGAATTTCGAATCCTTCTTCACAAGGTGTAGCACAGGCAGGAGATAATCTCTTTTGTCCGACCACTTCTACAACACAAACGCGACAGTTTCCTGCCACACATAAATCTTTGTGATAACATAATGTAGGAATGATTACTCCAACCTGTTTGGCAGCATCAAGTATCGAAGTTCCTTTTTCAACTTCTACCGTTTCGCCATTTATTGTAATTTTTACTTTGTTTTGCATAGGTATTTTCTTTAATTGATTTTTGAGAAATTGAGTAAAATAAGAAATTGAAATTCTTGTTAACCCAATACTATACTGAAAATTTATTCATTACTTGTAACTCGTAACTCGTAACTCGTAACTATTTAACTAATAAATCATTTCCTCTCTGAAATTTTCAACAATCGATGAAAAAGAATTTGCAACCGACTGACCCAAACCACATTTTGCGGTAATTTGCATCGTTTCGGCAAGTTTCAGGAGTTTATCAAGGTATTGAGCATTTTTCTCTCCATTCTTTACTGATTTTATTCCTTTGAGTAATTGCTGGCAACCAACTCTGCAAGGTGTACATTGTCCGCATGATTCTTCGTGGAAAAAAACCAAATAATTATCAAGGACATTGTACATAGAGCGGGAACTGTTAAAGAGCATCATCGAACCACCGGTTGGCAAAGAAATTCCTGTAAGTTTACTCTGATATCCTATATTGGTTTCTTTGAACCGTTTGCGTGGTACCAAAAAACCTGAAGCTCCACCCACCTGAACAGCTTTGGTATCGCCATCACCAAATTCTTCCACAAAATCAGCAAGACTCATTCCCAATTCCAATTCATAAATTCCCGGTTTTGGAGTGTCACCGGAAACAGAGTAAAGCTTTGATCCACGTGAATATTGTACGCCCAAATCATAAAAACGTTTTGCTCCATATTTGAATATTGTATAAGCGTGGGCTAAGGTTTCAACATTATTTATAACTGTTGGTTTACCCATATAACCGTAATTCGTAGGGTATGGTGGTTTGTTACGAGGTTCACCTCTTTTACCTTCCATTGATTCAAACAAAGCAGTTTCTTCACCGCATATATAAGCCCCGCTACCCATAAAAATGCTAAGGGTAAAATCAAATTTTATTTCTTTACAATAATAAATAAATTCATCGATGGCTTTTTGCAATTCAGGTTTTAGAAAGAAATATTCGCCTCTCAAATAAATATAACCTTCTTTTGCTCCAATTACATGAGCGCATACTGCCATTGCTGTTAAAACTTTATAAGGTACTTTCGAAAGAATTTCACGGTCTTTAAACGTTCCCGGCTCACCTTCGTCGGCATTACATATTACGTATTTCACATCGCTTTCAGCATCGGCCGAAAGTTTCCATTTAAGCCCAGTAGGAAAACCGGCGCCTCCTCGTCCTTTTAACTCAGAGCTAATGAGCTCGTTTATTAATTCTTGTTGCGGACGTCTGAGATTTTTCTTTAGTACATCTTCCCAGTCATTTTCATTATTGAAAATGAAATCAAGTTTTTTTAATTGATTATTACTACTCATATTGGGCTCCTTCCTTATTTTTATTTAAATATGAACTTAATATTTCCCGAACTTTTTCGGGTGTAAGTTCAGTATATACATCATTGTTGATTAACATTGCGGGTGCCTGATGACAAAAACCCAGACAGTTGGTTTGCATCAACGAAAAAACACCATCGGGTGTAGTTTCACCTAGTTTTATTTTTAACATATCTTCGATAGTCAGCAAAATCTGATTCGAACCTTTCATGGAACAACTTATGGTTTTGCAAATCCGAATAATGTTTTTACCCATTTTTTTATGTTCGAGAAATGAGTAGAAAGTTGCTGTACCATACACTTCCGCAGCAGGTAAATCGAGCTCTTTTGCTATGATTTTCATTGAGTGCTCCGAAAGATATCGCTCCTGTTCAACTACGCCCTGCAATATTGGCAACAAGTTATGCCTTTCTCTGCCGTATTTATCGGCAAGGCTTTTTACAAGTTCACTAACTGTGTTCATCCGATTAGTTTTTTTGGTATTAATATTGAGTTATTTAAAGAATTTCTATCAATAATAAGTTCAGAAAACTTATATATATTCAAAGAAAATTACTTTCTATGAGTAATTTAAAAAAATAGAATTAATGAAGTAGGTTTTTTAAGAACAAGAAAAGTTGAAACACAAAAAGGAGATTTAACTCTTTTTGAATTTATGTAGGTAATGAAATTATTAATTTCAAAATTAGAAAAAAAGTACTTTGGATTCATAACTGTAATTAATAAAGCGGTTCACAATTATGAGAAAAATTGCTTTGTATCAGTTTGATCAAAACTGAAACAAAAATAGCAAATAATTACAGAAAATTTTCTTTAATTGAAAATAATTTCTTATTTTTTTTAAATTAATTTACATTAACTTGATTTTTAGATAATTAGATAATTTTGAAGAAGAATGAATTTTTTAATTCGTTGATTTTTCAAAAACAGAGTATTTTTAAAACATCTCTAAATAAAAAAACGCTGATAATCAGAATAATATCAGCGTTTTTTATTATTTGACATCTTTTACAATACCAATGAGGGTGGTGTAAATGTGCGCGATTTCAATTCATTATCGAGCAAATAAAGTCCTCTGGGATCATTACCAAACAGGTCGAAACGTTTACAAAGGTCATCAGCATTTTTTTCTTCTTCGCCCTGCTCTTTGACAAACCAATCCAAAAATTGCATAGTTTTAAAATCTTTAAGTTCGTAAGCTGCAGCATAAATATCGTTAATAGATTTGCTTATAAACAATTCATGTTCATAAGCAATAGTCAAAGGTTGTTTAAAGTCAGTGTATTTCGACTCAGGACCTGCAATTGCTGTAAGTTCAGGTTTTTCGCCATTGTTAAGCAGGTACTGAAGAAAAAGCATGGCATGAGCGTATTCTTCCTGAGTTTGTACCGCGTACCAATTTCCAAAACCTGCAAGGTTTTTGTCGTGATAAAAGTTTGAAATATCCAGATATAAATACGAAGAAAAAAATTCTTTGTTTATCTGGTTGTTAATCATAAGAACAATTTTTTTATCTAACATAACTTATAAATTTTAAAAAGTTACACATATATTTTTCTAAATTCTTTCAATTTTTGCACCTAATGCATTCAGACGAACATCAATATTCTGATAACCTCTGTCAATTTGTTCAATATTGTGAATTATACTTACACCATCGGCATAAAGCGCTGCTATTAATAAAGCAATTCCGGCTCTGATATCGGGCGAGCTCATATTGGTGGCACGTAAATGGAGATTTTTTCCAAGCCCAATAACTGTTGCCCTGTGTGGATCACAAAGAATTATTTGAGCGCCCATGTCAATAAGTTTATCCACAAAAAACAGACGACTTTCAAACATTTTCTGATGAATTAACACACTTCCGTTGGCTTTGGTCGCTATTACCAGAAAAACACTTAGCAAGTCAGGTGTAAGTCCTGGCCAGGGGGCATCGGCAATAGTCATGATAGAACCATCAATAAATGATTCAATAGTATAACTTTCCTGTTTGTGTATAACAATATCATCTCCTGATTGTTTAATCTCAATTCCCAATCGTCTGAAAATTTCAGGTATAATACCTAAATGTTCGCAACCGGCGTTTCGAATGGTAATTTCAGAGCCGGTCATGGCTGCCATACCAATAAAGCTCCCTACTTCGATCATGTCCGGCAAAATACGATGTTTACAACCGCTGAGTTTTTTTACGCCTTCAATTGTAAGTAAATTCGAAGCGATTCCCGTAATTCGAGCTCCCATTGCATTGAGCATGTGGCAAAGTTGCTGAATATAAGGTTCGCACGCAGCATTATAGATGGTAGTGGTACCTTCGGCTAAAACCGCAGCCATTATGATATTGGCAGTACCGGTTACAGAAGCTTCATCGAGTAATATATATTGACCTTGAAGTCTGTCAGCCGAAATATTATAAATTTTTCTTTGTGGGTCATATTCAAATTCTGCTCCCAGTTTTTGAATTCCGGTAAAATGTGTATCAAGTCGCCTGCGTCCAATTTTATCGCCTCCAGGTTTTGGAACTACAGCCCTTCCGAAACGGGCAACCATAGGACCGGCTATCATCACAGATCCTCTGAGCGATGCACTTTGAGTGTAAAATTCTTCTGTTGTTGTATAAGCGATATTTACGTTATCAGCTTTAAAAGAATAAGTGTCAGCATTTATTTTATTTACCCGTACACCCAGGTTTTCAATTAACACAATCAGATTTTTAACATCCAGTATATCAGGTATATTGCTAATTGTTACTTCATCAGAAGTAAGTAATACGGCACAAATCACCTGTAGTGCCTCGTTTTTTGCACCCTGTGGATAAATTTCTCCCTCAAGTTTTCGTTTGCCTTCTATTCTGAATGAAGCCATTTAAGTTTGGTTTTTATTGTTCAAGTTGAAAATAAAATTCAAAAAAACGAATAAATGGATAAGCTCCTATACGTTTTTTCTGCTAAAGATCGTTGATTTTAAAAACTACATTTTCTTATTCAATCTTATTTTTTTTGAGTATGAAAAATCAACGTTTTCGATCTAAAGAATCAGATTTTTGTAAAACAAATTTGAATAATTTATTTCTTTTTCTGTTTGTTCTTTTTATTGTAGAGTACATCTCTCGACTCCACGAGCTTTAAAAAGTCATCTGGTACATCAAGTTTTCCTTTGGAAAGAAATCGAAGATCATCGAGAATTTTACGGTCATCAACAACTTCCTTATTCCAGGTGAGAAAACATTTTTTCATTTGATTGGCAATCAGCCTAATAAGTTCGTTTTTTTCATCACCTTCGGGATAATCACTTACCTTTTCAATCATTTCTTCAAGTGTTCGACCATAATGCTGAAAACGAATGCGTGAATTTTTATAAGGGATTGGTTCCGGACGGGTATAAAGATTTTCCGGCTGCATAATTTCATACGGATAATCAATATCGAGTTTAAATTCTGACATTATAGCCACGTGATCCCAAAGTTTATGTTTAAAATCATTTACATCACGTAAATAAGGAAACATATTACCCATGATATTAATAATGGTTTTTACACAGCGGGTACGTTCTTCCTTATCAGGAATGTTCACGGCATGTTGAACCATTTGCTGTATGTTACGCCCATATTCAGGCATTATCAATCGTCCTTTAAGTGTTGGATATTCCATATTTTGTTTCGTGTTTTGCGTTTCGTGTTTTGCGTTTCGTGTTTTACTGTTTACTTGTTTACTCGTTTACTCGTTTACTTGTTTACTTGTTTACTAAATCTCGTAACTCGTAACTTGTAACTCGTAACTAATTCCCAGCATTTTTCACTAAATAAATGAGTGTTGGATAATGGTCGCTGTAACCATTAAGCCAGATGCCAGCAGAATGGGTGCGTTTAGGCGAACCTTTATAACGTCCTTCTTGAATAGTCAGGAAGGGACGGTTAAATACTTCCGACCGCCAGAAGGTTAATTCAGAACGATCACCCTTTGCAAGTTTGGGCGAAATAATAATCTGATCGAACAAGTTCCACTGGTCGTTATAAGCAAGCGAACCTATTCCACGATCGAGCGTACGCCAGAAAACATTATACAAATCGGTTTCGTTCATTTCATCAACAGTTTTACGGGCGCGTAAAATTACTGATGTACTTTCATTGTAGGGGTCATCGTTAAGGTCACCCATTACTATGATTTTAGCATTAATATCTTCCCTGAAAAGTGAGTCAACAATTGATCGTGTAAGTTTAGCCGCTGCATTACGCTTAGGTCTCGATTCCACTTCACCTCCTGTACGAGAAGGCCAGTGATTTACAATAACATGAATTTTCTCATTTTGCAAATAGCCACTTACCATCAACTGATCTCGAGTTAAAAAATTTGGATCTTCAGTTTTCAACCTGTACGATTTACTGTTTGTAACAATAAAATGACGTGGATTATAAAGTAATCCCACATCGACGCCTCGTCGGTCAGGACTATCGTAATGTACTATTTCGTAACCACGTTTTGCAATTGAAGGTTCCTTAACTAAATCTTCAAGTACACCTCGATTTTCGATTTCGGATACTCCAATAATCGAAGCTCCAACAGGTGAGTATTCCAAACCAAGTTGAGAAATAGCATAAGACATATTCTTCAACTTAGAAGTATATTTGAGGGTATTCCATTTCATCGCACCGTTAGGAAGAAACTCCTCGTCATTATTTTCTTGATTAATTGTATCAAAAAGGTTTTCGAGATTATAAAAAGCTATACAATTCAGATTTACCTTTACGTTTTCAGGAAGTTTATTAGCCTGGTCAATGTTTTTTCCGCTTTTACAGGAAAAGGTAAAAATTATTACCAAAAATAATGTCAAAACACTATAAATCAATTTATTCATAATATTATTCGATATAAATTCGTATATAAAATATTGAACAACAAAAGTGGTAAAAAATTGTGAAACAAAAAAATGAAAAAAATATAATGTAATACAGAAACAAACAAATGTATTTATAGAACATATAATTATTTTAATATCAGATATTTTAGTCCAAGCAACCAAGAGAAAAAAAATTAAATTATTAATTATTCCCAATGTAAAATGGTTATTTATAAAAAAATATGATAATACTTATTCAATTTTTCTGTATATTAGCGTCCTTTTTTCGCAAGTAAAAAACAATTTAAATTTAGCACAAATATTTATGAGAAAAATTTCTTTTCTTTTATTTTTATTGATCTTAGGCTTTTCAAACTTATGGTCACAAACAATTTTGAAAGGAATTGTAAAAACTTCTGACACTAACAATCCATTACCCGGTGTTAGAGTAACACTGTTGAAACAGAATATATCTACTCAAACCAATGCCGAAGGCGAATTCAGTTTTTCATACATTGAAGCCGGTAGTGAAGAGTTAAGTTTAATTCGCACCGGATACCTTACACAAATAAAATTAATTAACATTAAAGCCAACACAGAAAACGACGCCGGGACTTTCCTGCTCCGTCCGGATGTTCAAACCGATACAAAACAGGAAGTTGTATTGCAATTAAGCGAAAATCAACTGGTGGATGATGACAGTCGCATTCAGAATATTTCCGGTGCTCTGAATTCAAGAGATGTATATACCTCCCAAACCAGTTATTCGTTCAGCCCGATGCGTTTTCAAATGCGAGGTTATGATAATACGTATGAAACTACTTATATCAACGGTGTTCATTTCAATTCGCTCGAAAGAGGCGTATTTAACTATTCAGGACTTGGAGGTTTGAATGATGCGATGCGTAACCGCGAAGAAGTAAACGGGTTAATGACCAACACTTTCAGTTATGGAAACATCGGTTCTACTACTAACATTAACACACGAGCTACTAACTACGCTGCAGGCACTAAAGCAAGTGTGGCTTATTCAAACCGTTCTTACAAACTGCGGGCACAGGCAACCTATGCTACCGGACTCATGCAAAACGGTTGGGCTTTTGCAGCTTCAGGTGTTGTACGCTGGTCTGACAAAGGTATGGTAGATGGTACGTTTTACAATTCTGCAGGATATTTTTTCTCGGCCGAAAAAGTTTTAAATCCGCAACACAGTTTCTCGCTGGTAACATTCGGGGCACCAACAAAAAGAGCACAATCAAGTGCAGTAACACAGGAAGTTTACGACCTTGCAGGGTCAATTTATTATAACTCTTACTGGGGATATCAGGAAGGCAAAATGCGTAACTCCCGAGTCGTGAAAAGTTTTGATCCTACAGTGATTTTTTCGCACGATTTTAAAATTGATGATAAGCAACGTATTCGAACCGGGATCGGTTATCATTACAGCTTTTACAGCAACTCTGCTCTGACTTTTTATAATGCACCTGATCCTCGTCCGGATTATTATCGTTATTTACCATCGTTTCAGACCGACACTACTTTAGCCAAAAACATTACTGAAATGTGGAAAACAGATTATTCAGTATCCCAAATAAACTGGGACGAACTTTACAGACGGAATGCTCAAAATAACCAAATTAATCCGAATGGTATTGCAAAATATGCTGTTGAGCGCCGCCATAATAATCTCTCTGAGCTCGCTTTGAACTCACATTACACCAATCAGATTTCAAAAAGCCTGAAACTTTCAGCCGGAATTGAAGCCAAAGCCTCAAAAGGTATTCATTTTAAAACCATGGACGATTTGCTGGGAGGAAATCAATGGATTGATATTGATCAATTTGCCGAAAGAGATTTTCCATCGAATCCTAATGTTATACAAAATGATCTGAATAATCCCAACAGAATTATTCACAAAGGGGATATTTTTGGTTATAATTACGATGTAAATATCAAACATTTAAGTGCGTACGTTAAAAACGAATGGAATTTGCCGCAACTGGACATTTTTTATGCAGCCAAACTTACCTACACAGAGTTTTTCCGTTTCGGACACATGCTCAATGGTCGTGCCGAAGCTGTTGGAGCACAATCGTACGGCAAAGGCAAGGTATGGTACACTACAAATCCTTCGGTTAAGGGAGGTTTGACCTACAAAATTGATGGACGTAACAGATTGTATTTAAATGGTTTGTATGAAACACGTGCACCACAGGTTGACAATGCTTATGTTTCGGTTCGTATAAAAGATACGGCTGTTCCACTCG